>JACDBQ010000631.1 GCA_013694845.1 Acidobacteriota bacterium | reverse complement strand
CGCGTGGGTGGGGAAGAACCCAGCCGCCAGCAGGGAATAGGTGTCTACCCCCGGGGCGACGGAGTCGGACCCGCTCCGGACATCATCTGGCACGATGTGACCTCGGTTGCGGTAGGCTCCAGCGGAGCCCGGGCATCAAAGCTGGGACGCGGCCTGGACGATGGGTTCCGGCCGCGATCTCATGCCGTGAGCCGGAGCACGTATCCGCCGAGCCGTAATCCAACTCAGTCATTCGCAGGTCACCCTCGAAGCGCGGCGGCGAACTCTGCTGCGCTGGCGTACCGTTCGCCCGGGCGCTTGGCCAGCGCCTTCAGGACCGCGCGCTCGAGCGCGGCCGGCACGACGGGGCACCCGGTCCGAAGCGGCGGAACGGGGTCGGCGATCACCCGGGCCAGTATCGCGGCGCGGGTCGCGCCGGTGAACGGCGGCCTGCCGGTCAGCATTTCGTATAGCACACAGCCGAGACTGTAGATGTCGCTCCGACCGTCGATCTCCCTGCCGCCGCCAGCCTGCTCCGGGCTCGTATAGGCGGGCACGCCGAGCACGACTCCCGAAGCGGACAGCCGCTCTTCCCCCGCGGTCTCCAGGGCGCGGGCGATCCCGAAGTCCGCCACCAACGCCTGGCCTGATTCCAGGAGAACGTTCTCCGGCCGGATGTCCCGGTGGACGATGCCGTGCTCGTGGGCGTGTCCCAGGGCGTCGGCGACCTCGCGCGCGATGTGCACCGAGTCGGCGACGGGCAGCTGGACCTCCCGCTCCAGCCGCTGGCGGAGTGACTCGCCTCGGACATAGGGCATGACATAGAACACCCCCTGGCGGCCGTCGGGCAGCGCCAGGGTTCCCGAATCGTAGAGCGGCAGGATGTGCGGATGATGCAGCCGTGCGAGGATCGCGATCTCCCGGGTGAAGCGCTTGGCGTCCGATCCGGCGGCGATCTCGGGTTTGAGGAGCTTGAGCGCGACGGCGCGATCGTGCTTGCGGTCGCGGGCCAGGTACACTATTGCTGTCGCTCCGCGCCCCAGCTCGCGCTCGATGGCATACCGATCGCCGGTCTCCCCGGTGGGTTCCTCCCCCTTCGCCTGTCGCGTCCCCCGCTGTTCGCCCATGCGCTCGACCAGAGCAACCAGGCCGGCCGCCGGCGCGCCCGGCACCTCTTCCCGGACCCGCGCCTCGTACTCGCGCGCATAGCGCAGCGCACCGGCCCAATCGCCCGCCTCGGCCAGCGCGCGGACCAATCCGATCGCCGCCCGCTCGGCCAGGGGATCGGTCGAGGCGATCTGGCGCCGGAGATCGATCTCCGCTGTGTGACGCCCGAATGCATGCGCCTCCGCGGCGAGTTTCCGGAGCGCCTGGGCGTGCTCGCCGGCGAGGCGGATCCGTTCCTGCTCGGCCCACCGTTCGAACTCCGGCGCGTCGGCGAGGTAGAAGCCGTCGAGAAAGGGGCCACGATAGGCCGCGACCGCTCGCGCCGGATCGCCGGCGGCGAGTGCCCGAGCGAACTCCACCACGTCCGCGTGGACGGCCTGGGTGCTGAGCCGCAGGGGATCGGTGCCCTGAAACAGCTCCACCGGCACCTGCCGACGCATGGAGTAGAGCTGCTGTTCCAAGGCGTGCCGCGCGTTCTCCGAGCTGCTCTCCGACCAGAGATAGGCGAGAACCTTGTCCCGGGTCAGGCCGCGCTCGTCCGCGACTGCGAGCAAGGCGAGGAGCGCGAGCCGCCGTCGCTGGGGAATCACCGCGTCGCCGGCAGCATCTGTAAGCGCCAGACCACCAAACGTCCCGAGCCGGAACATGAGCGCCCGCTGAGGAGGGAATGAGGAGCGTCTGAGCCCCGCCACCTATAGTGGCCCCGCAGTTCGGCGCGGGGAAGCCGCGTCGAGCCCCATCACCCGACCGGAGGCCACCATGCGTGCCGTCACCCCGCTCCAAGTCGCCATCGCCGCGGCCACGTTGCTGGCCGCCTGCACCTCTACCACCGGACCCCGGCCGGTCACCGACCCCGAGATCCTGGTGGTCACCGTCGCGCCGAGCAGCGCGACGATCGATGGAGGTGCCTTCATCAAGCTCAACGCCACCGTCATGAGTGAGGAAGGACCGGTCACATCCCGAGCGCCGGTGAGCTGGTCCAGCGCCGACCCAACGATCGCCGCGGTCGGGTCTGATGGCCTCGTGGAGGGTCGGAGAGCCGGCGAGGTACGGATCATCGCCACCTGGCAGAACGCCCGCGGCTCCGCATTCGTGAAGGTGGCGAGGGCGTTGAAGCCCCCTCCGGATGAGCCCGGGTGCCCCGCGGCGTCGATGACGAACAGCATTCCTGATCCCCTGGAATGCTGACCACCGGGCGGCGGTCGGCGCCGCCTGGCGGATCGGTCCACGAGGGCGGCCTGGCTATCAGGCCGCCCTCAGCGGGCGAAGTTGACCACCACGAACCGACCCACCCGCCGGGCGTCGCCGGCCTCGATGTGATAGAAATAGATCCCGCTGGCCACGACCTGGTCGTTGCGGTTCAGCACGTTCCACCGCTCCGAGCCGCCGAATGTCGTGGAGTGGTGCTCCAGCAACGCCACCAGAATGCCACTGGAAGAATAGATGCGGATCAGGCAGTCGGCCGGCAGATTGACGAACTGAATCACCTTGCTCTCGGTGGTCCGCTCGAACGCGTTGGTCACGTAGTACGGGTCCGGCACCGTATGAACGCGGCTGAGATCGTTCTCGGTCGCGGCGACGACGCGGTTGACCGCCTGGTAGTCGAGCCGCAGCTCGACGCCCACCGCCGTGAGAGGCCGGGGCGCCGGCGTAAAGGTGTAGGGCCCCCGATCTCCCGCCGCGCCGCGGCCCCCGCTGATCGCGCCGACGTAGGTCCGCAGGCTCCAGACGGTGCCGGCGGCCGGCAGGCCGCTCGTGAGCTCGAAGATGGTGACGTTGCCCGACACATAGAGCGCGAACCCCGCCCCCGGCCGGACCGCGGCGGTGGTGGCGTTGGTGGCAGCCTGATCCCAGATGGCGATCGGCCCGGGCGCCGCCAAACGGCTCAGCGTGTAGGCCGGCGCCGGGCAGGGATAGCTCCCCTGCACTGCCGCGAACGATCGTAGCGGCTCGACGCAGGTGAAATCCATGCTGGTGAGCACCCCAGGCCGGCCATCGAACGCTCCCGGCGCCGCCGTGGCGGCCTGGTTGAGCACGCCCCAGGAGCCGGCCAGGCGCAGGCTATCGAAAGGCACCGCGACGTTGTGGGTGACGTCGACCACCGAATCGATCCTGCCGTCCGAGCCCCAGAAGAGGTTGAAGTCGGCCGCGCGCTGGGCCCCGCCGAGCACGCCCTCGATGGCGCGGTAGCCGGCCTCCGCGGTCTCGTAAGCCAGCGGCATCTGGATCGTGGCGACCGCGGTGAGCTCCCCGGCGTTGTCGAGGTCGAGCGTGGGGCCGGGTGTGGCCGAGGCCGGCGGGTGCGCGCCCTGCGGATCGGACTTCGTCTCGTTCCGCTGGGGGGAGGGTCCGTCGAACCAGCGAGCCCCGTTGTACTCGCAGCCGGTCGTCCCGGCGGCGGCGAATCCGGCGGCTCGGTTGACGCAGCCACGACCCCAGGCGCTGGTGTAGTAGTTCCCGGGGAGCTCGAGATCGAGACGCCCGTGCAGCCGGAACCCTTCCCTGCCACCGAAGCGCCGGGCGGAGGCTTCCTCCACCGACACAGCCTCGAGGTAGGTGGAGTTACTTGTCCTGGCCGCGGCCTGGTCTTGCAGCACTGGAATCTGGACCTGCGAGGTCGAGCTCCCGGTGCTCGCCGTCAGGAAGTAGATGGCCGGGGTGCCTGGCTCGCCGGCGCCGTTCTCGTAGGCCGAGCCGAGCTGAAGACTGTCCAGCGAGACCGTGACCGAGCCCGATGCCGGGAGCAGCGCCTGGACCAGCTCCACCAGGCCGAACTCGAAGCCGGTCGCGGGGGGGAATGGGCCATCGAAGCGGCCGGTGGCGGAATCGAGTCCCGGAGTGGCGACCGCCGTGTCGAGGATGGTGCCGCGGCCCACCAGTGAAACCGCCGTGGTGGTGGACGTCTCGAGGTTCGAGGCCGCGCTCGCCGGCGTCACCGCCTTGGTGATTCTCGGGGATTCCAGGCTGGCCGGCCCGGACTGCAAGGAGTTGACGTCGAACGCCGTCACGGTGTAGAAGTAGCGGAGATCGTTCCGCACTCCTCGATCGACGTAGGCGAACGGCACCCCGGAATCTCGCAGGGCACACTGCTCGCGGTTGGGCCCAGCCGCGGCGAGGCAGCCGGAGGCCGCGCCGGTGCCCGCCGTGTCCGAACGGACGATGATGGCAGCGCCGGTGGCCAGCGCCTGCCGGCCTTCCGGTGCGAGCTTGACCTGGACGACCGGTCCCACCAGCGGGTGGGTGTCGCTGACCGTTGGTGCCACGCCGGGGATGAGGGAATCGAACGGCACCCGGCAGCCGAAGGTGGTGTCGCCATCCACCACCGTGACGGTGTTGATGCCCAGCTCGGGGGCGCAGCCCGGCCCAGGGTTCACCTGGCCCCGCCAGTCGACCATGAACGTGTTGGCGTAGTCGAATTGGGCGATCAGGCGGAGCTCGCTGGGGGTGTCCACTCGCCCGCGGTAGATCCGGTAGCCCTCCACGTCGAACTGGCGGTAGTTCGGGTCGAACATCAGGTTCGGCGTGCCCCCTGAGCTGGTCGGCTGGTTGACGAGCCCGAAGGAGGGGTCACCCGCAGTCTCCGTCGCCGAGGGGGTCCAGAGCACCGAGACCTGGTTGGGGCCCGGGATCAGAAAGAAGTCCGGGGCCTCGGGAGCCGTCGAGGACAGCACGAACCCGTTGTCGAATATCGCCTGCGCCACCAGCGCCTTGCCCAGGAGGGACCCGGGAACGACCTCGAACTCGCTCTGCTCCACTCGGCCGTCGCCGTTGCGGTCGGCAAACCCCCTGTAGCCAGTGATCGAGTCGATCGGATTGACCCCCGCCGCCATGCGCGCCGCGTCGCCGAGGATGGTGGGGTCGCCCGGCGTAACATCGCACCCGACCGCACAGTCCGCTGCCGCTACGGGAGCGGCGAAGACGTAGGCGACCACGACCGACTCGAAACCGCCCGGCGGCAGGGTGAGCGGGCCGGTGGCCTGGAAGAACCGCATGTCGCCCGGTGGGCCCTTGTTGATGAAGCAGATGTGGGTGAGCTTCGGGTCTCCGGCGTTGCACGGGGGATCGCCCACGGCCGGATCGGGACGACCGGTGAGATAGCGGTAGAGTTGGACCGAGCTCGCCGGATCCTGGTTCAGGTCCGAGGAGAACGCTCCCAACACGGTGACGCCGACCTCCCGGCCGAGGGAGTCGCGAGGGCTTTGGAGGTACTTTATTCCCCCGATGCCGGCACCAGGGAAGAACGGCGGTGCGAAAATCTCAGCATCGAACGTCCAATCGTCGGGCTGTGAGAAGTCGTGCAAGTAGGCGTAGCCGAGGGCGAAGGGGAGGTTGACCGAGGCGTAGTCTGAGCGGAAGTCGCCGATGTCCATGTCCGCGGCGAACGCCACGTGCATGTCCGTGATCGGGTAGCCCTCCGGCGGGAGGGTGAAGCCGGACGCCGCGTTGTTCAGCTCCTGAAACTCCCGCGCTTTTTCCAGCAGGATCTCCCGCATCGCGGGTCGCACACCCACGTAGTCCGCCGCACGGGTGGACGTGATGTTGTAGATGGTATGCGTGAAGTAGATGACGTCCTGGTTGCCGCTCGGCGTGTTCCACGCCATGCCCCGCTGCTCCACCAGCACCCCAAGCGGATGCAATCGGTCAACGCTGAGTAAGGGGTTCCCGTCCCAGGTGAGCCACCAGACATCGCCCTCCGAGGCCGCCAGCCGGCCCCGAAGGGCCGGATGAAAGAGGTTGTCGGCCTCGTTCGGTTGGTCCGGCACGTAGGCCGCGGCGGGCCAGTTGGCCACGTCGTCCGGGTCGGTCGAGTTGTAGATCGGCCGGACCTGTTCGCCGTGGTGGTTGCCTCGGAAATTGAGGAACATCGCGCTGGCCGTATCTCCGGCCCACGGGTTTTCCGATCTGATCCCGCCGATCACTCCGGCTACCTGGAGCCCGGAGTTGAAGACGTACTGGTTGGCGGTCCCCTTGGGCCAGAACCCGCCTCCCATTTGGAAGTTGTCGGCACAGATCTCACCATTAGCGGCTATACGGCATAACACCTGGTTGACGCTGAGCGCGCCCCGGCTTCCCGCGAAGAGGCGAAACCCGGCTGGCCGCTTCGCCGGTGAGGGTCGGGAAAGTCCCGTTTGGGCGCTCAACCCGGGCGCGGCCAACAGCAGTGCCGCCACTGCAAATCGAGCCACCCCGCGCATCAGAAGGTCACCTCGAGCCCGAGCCGGAGCCGGCGGGGGTCGCCCGTGAAGTTGTGCTCCCCGCGGTCCACGGCATAAAACGCATCGGACGCCCGCCGCTGCTCGGCCAGGGTGAAGACGTGGTCCCCGTCGCCGTAGCGCTCCTCGGCCCGGATCAGGTAGACACAGTCGGGGGCGGCAGCGCGGTCACCGGCCGTCACCCACGCGTCGCAGCCGGACGCGAGCGCACCCTGAAACCGGAGGTCGATGGCCCCGTCGCCTCGGTACACACGCGACGCTCCGGCGTCCTCGGCAAAGGAGGAGCTGTCGGCCGCCCACTGCACCTGGCGGTCGGCCGGGTTGAGAGTCGTCCCGTTGACATCGAAAACGCGGAGCACATTGGTGAAGTCGAACAGGTTGCGGGCGTCGAGATAAGCGGTGAGCGCCAAGCCACCCAGCTCAAGACCCTTGGTCACCCGGAGGTCGAACTGTTTGGAGGTGGGGAGCCGAGCGCTGTTGGGTGCACCGGCTATCCTGCATCCCCCGCTCTCCGACGCCACCTCGCAGGGGGTGTATGGCGTGCCGGTGGCGAAGCGGGCCGTGGCGAACAAGCCCAGGTCCCCGAGCACCGATCCCAGGACGCTGCCCTTCTTCCACTCCCCTGGTAGGGTGAAGGCGACCGCCGCGCCGAGATCGTGCGGCCGGCTCAGGACAGTCGGGATGATCTCCTGAGGTGGCGGCCCCAGGATTCCGCCGATCTCGTTCACCGTGGTCACTCCACGATCCTGATTGGTCAGCGGATCGGACGCCGTACTCTTCGCGTTCTGGTAGGAGTAGCTGATGGTGCCGTTGAAGAAGTTGCCGAACCGCCGGTCGAGCCGCACATCCACGCCCCGCGCATTGCCGAAGTCGAGATTCGTCACCCGGCGCAGGGTGCTCCTCCGCTGGCGGACCGGATCGTTGTACAAGAACGTCCGCGCCGCGGCGGCGGCCAGGTTGTCCCGGTTGTACACGGCCACGTCGAGCACCATGTCGTCGCTGAAGGCGTGCCGGACGCCGAACTCGAAGGCGACCGTCTTGCCGAAGTCGAGGTCGGCGCCGAGGCCGCCGGTGTTCACGCCATTCAACACCAGCGCAAAGTCGGGCGCCTGGACCTGGTGGGCGTAGGAGAGCCGCAGGTTGGTCCGTTCGGTGACCGGAAAGGAGACCTGGATGTGCGGGCTCAGGTAGCCGTGGGCGCGGTCCGGCCGGGAAATCACCAGCGGTCGGCTCTCGAACGTCCCGCCTGCCTCATAGATCGGCGCGCCCGGGAGATTGACATATTCGCCGAACGTCGCGCTCGCCACCACCGTATCCAGCAGGAAGGGCCGGCTCGCGCGAGCGGAATAGCGGTCGTAGCGGAGCCCGCCGATCAGGACGACGTCTCCCAGGTCGAGCCGGTCCTCGACGAAAGCGTTCCACCGCACGGGCCGCTCGAGGTAGGCATCACCAACGGCCGACAGTTCCGACTCGTAGCGTCCAATCGAGTAGACCACCCACTCGGCCCCGACCTTCAGCCGGTTGAAGCGATCGGCCTGCCAGTCCAGGTTGGTCTTGGCGAGGTAGCGGTTCTCCCGGAACAGTCGCAGCTGCCCGACGGGCCCGCCGCTCTCGCTCCAACCAGATAGGCCGTAGGCGTTGTTGCGGTACCGATCGACCAGGTTGAACTGCCCCGGGTTTTCGAGGTCGTACGGCGTCCGCTTGGTTCCCGGTCGATTGAGCCGGACGTTCTCCACCAGCTCGCTGTCGAGCGGAAAGTTGTCGAAGTCGAACAGGAACCCCAGCGGCCGGATCAGGTAGCCGCCGAACGGGTCACGAGTCGCTGACTCGCTCCGCCGGGTGAGCGGACTCAGGATGGAGCGATCCTCCTGGTAGGAGAGATAGACCTCCAGCGCCAGCGCGCGCTCGGCCGAGCGCGCGAGATTGGGCGTCCAGGTGAGGGTCAGTACGTCGCTCCAGTCACGGGACCCGAAGAGCGCTGGCGCATTATACAGGTTCGCGTAGTCGAACCGTCTCCCCTGGTTCTGGCTCCGCTGGTAGCTCAGGCCCACCCGAGAGCCGCTGCCGAAAGTGTAGGTGAGCTTGTTGTGGATCTCGAAGATGGAGGCCACGCTCTGGGGAATCCGGATTCCCTGACAGGGGAGGCCGTAGTTGTCGCGGATGTCGGGATTCGCGCTCTGGCGGAACTGGTCGCACTCGCCCCGGTACACGGCGAGCCGGTACACTGGCACCTGCGTGGTATCGGCTAACGGCGAGCGGTCCCGCGGGACTGCCACCGTCGTGTCCAGGCCCACCGAGACGAAGATCGGGGCCTGTTCGCTCCCGCGCCCGGCAGCCGCCGACCGCTGGCCCTCCAGCACCCCCGCGGTGAAGAACGTCAGGTTTCGGGCGACGGGACCGCCGACGCTCGCCTCGATCCGGTTGAAGCCGAGACTGTGGCTCACGCCGAACGGCTCGTCGGTCTCGAAGCCAAGCGCGCCACTGAACCTGGTCCCGCCGGTGCGAGTGACCAGGGAGATGAGGCCGGACTGGGCGTTGCCGAACTCCGCCGAGTTGGCCCCCGTGATGATCGAAGCCTCCTCGATGGCGTTGGTGCCGACGCTGATCTGGGTACTGGGTGTGGCGAGACCCAGGCCCCGGTAGCCGGGAGTCACCGGTACACCGTCCACGTAGGTCACCGCCTCGTCCGGCCGAGCCCCTCGAATCGAGAGCGCCAACGGACCCCGCCGGCCGGTGGCCACCACCCCGGGCTGCAGGGCGAGCAAGTCGTTCACCCGATCCACCGGCAGGCGCTCGAGAAAATCTCCCTGCACCCGCTGCTTGCTCGTGACCTCGTCCCGCGGGACCAACAGGTTCTCCGCCGCGATGACCTCGAGCTCCTGGAGCTGGACCGGGCTGACTTCGAGCGCGAAGTCCTGGGTGACAGTCTGGCCGGCCCGCACCCGGAGCCCGCGTACCTCGACCGGGCGGTAGCCGACGTAGGCGGCGCGGACCGTCGCCGGGCCGGCGGGGATGTTGTTGATGAAATAGTGTCCGCGGGGATCGCTCATCGCGGCGAATGCGGTGCCGATGATGAAGACCTGGGCATCGGCGATCGGAGTGCCGGTCTCGTCCTGGACCCGACCCTGGATCTTGCCGGTCGGCGCCTGGGCGTTCAGGATCAGACCGGGGACCGCGAGCAGGCCAACGACGGGCAGAGCCCAGTGCACACTCATCGTGGTGACCCCGTCGCCAAGACCCGCTCCCCGGTCAACCGCGCCAGGGCCACTCGGGCCTCGTCCACCGGAGGCCGATGCTTGGGCTTGGGCATGGCTACGAAGAAGCGGCGCGGGTTAACGGTTATATGGGATACCGGCTGATACTGCAATTCTTCACCCATTGGCGCAAGGCGGCGATCCGCCGCAGAAGACCGGCTCTGTCCGGCCACGGTAGTCGGCCGGGCTCACGTGATCCTCACTTCCCCCTCAGCGCGCGCTCATCTCTCCCTACCGGCCCCCTCGCGCTGACGTGGGCGGGTCACTCCGGCCGGACAGCCGCGCCACTGCCGCCCGCGCCCCCTCCACCAGATGTCGGTGCGCTGGCATCGGCAAATCGTACCAGACCAGGAAATCCTGGTAGAGTCGCCGGGCCTCGTCGACCCGGCCGCGGGCGTCCTCGATTCGGGCGAGTTGGAGACTCAGCAGCGGGCGCAGCACAAGTTTCTCTCCGAACGGGGGGCCGAACGCCTCGTGATAGGCGAGCAGTCGCACGGCCTGCGCGGTGTCCCCGGCCTCCAGCAACCAGCCTGCAGCGGCCATCCGGTTGACGGCGCGCCGGAGCGGATGGGCCACCATCCACCAGCCCCAAGGGTTGTGGTCGCCCGCGTCCCACTCGAGGGTCGCGAGCCGGCCGGCGGCCGCGCGGCGATCTCCTCCGAGCGCGAGCCCGAATGGGCGGAGGTCGACCCTGCTCGACGGCCAGACCAAGGTATCGCCTGCCG
>JACDBQ010000625.1 GCA_013694845.1 Acidobacteriota bacterium | reverse complement strand
GCCGATACCCGTCGGCTTCCACGCGAAGGTGCAGCACGCTGGTCGTCGGCAGCCGCTGGAGCACCGCCTGGCCCGATCCATTGCTCGCACCCGATGCGGTCACGTCCCCGGCCTCGTCGAGCGATGCCGTTACGGTCGCGCCGGCCAGCGCCTGATCGGCGGCGTTCCGCACGGTGACGGTCACCACGCGGCTGCCCGCCCACACCGTGCGCAGGTCGTAGACCAGGTACCCGTTGCTGTCCATCGCCTCTAGCTCGAGATCGTTGCGCCCCTCGCCGAGCCCGCCCGGGATCGTCACTCCATTGGACGCCACCTGCACCTGGGCGGCCGGCACCCGGCTGCCGTTTCGATAGACCCAGGCATCGGCTGGATCCGCCGAAAGGGCGGCTCCGCTGACCAGAAAGCTGACCGTGCCGCCGGTGGCGCTGAGCCCCGTCTCGGTCGCGCCGCCCAAGGTCACGACCGCCGGCGAGCCCGTTTCGTCTCTGACGCTGCTCAGATAGGTTTGCGTCACGACCCGGCTGGGCGCCCACCCATCCCGGTAGGCCTGCGCCTTGACCGTCATATCGGTGCCGGCGACAAACGGCCCGGTGTAGATCGGCGACGACGCTGTCGGCTCATTGCGATCGGTCGTGTACCGGAGGGTCACTCCGGCGGCGCCGGTGATGTTGATCGCCGGCATCGGATCGTACTCGCCCGCCGCCGGCGTCATCGTCGGCGCCTCCACCCGGATCGCGTACACCGCCGTCAGCAGCATGGGGGCATAGCCGCTGCGAAATCCCTTGGCTTTGATCGTCGTCGGCTGGGTGAGCACGATCGGTGACGTATAAAAAGAGGATTGTTGCGTCGGCTCGCTGCCGTCCAGGGTGTAGTGAATCGTCGACACTTCAGGGGTGCTCAGGGTGACGGCCTGGCCGATGTCATACGTGCCTGCCGCCGGCGTGGCGACGGGTGCCGCGGTCACCACCGCGAGCGTGTAGCTGCCGCCGGTGATCGGACTTGTCGTCCTTCCCGACCGGTACGCCCGCGCCCGGACGATGGTGGTTGCCTGCGGCGCCAGCACCAGCGGCGACACGTACACGGAGGACGCCTCCGTCGGCTCCGACCCGTCGAGCGTGTACCGGATCGTAGCGCCTGGCGACGGCACCGAGATGCCGATCGCCTGATCGTTGTTGTACGTCCCCGGCGGCGGCGTCAGTTGCGGGAGACCGACCTGAAGCTCGTAGACACCGGTGCTCTCAGCGCTGGGAGTCCAGTTGGCGCGGAACGTTCGCGCCCGCAGCGTGAGGGACCGATCCACGGTCACCGGCGCGGCGTAGGCCGGGGACGCCTCGGTCGGGGCTGAGCCATCCAGCGTATAGCGAATAGTTGCCGCCGTCGTCGCCGTCGACAACGCCACGGTGAACGTGTCGAAATAGGTGCCGGTCGCGACCCCGGCGACCGGCGCCTCGGCGGCGAAGGTATAGCTGCCGGTCGTGGTCCGGCTCGGCACCATTCCGTCCTTGAATCCGCGCACCCGGATCGTCGCGGCTTCGGTCACCTGATACGCCGTGAGCACCGGTGACGTCGTCGTCGGGTCACTGCCATCGACCGTGTAGCGCAGGATCGCATCCGGCGTGACGGAGGTGGCGGTCAGCGGGAACTCCGCCATGTAATTCCCAGAGGGCGTGGCCAGGACCGGTTGTGCGACCTGCGCGCGCGCGAACGGCGCCGCTATCGTCCATTCGGCGGCCGGCGCCTGGCCGGGGATGAGCGGGTGGCCGTCGACCAGCGTGCGGCCGTTCATCAGCCAGGCCGCCAGGGCGCCTGACGTCGCGTGCTGCCACACCAGATCTGCGTGGCTGTCCTGATTGAGATCACCGACCGCTCGAATTCTCCAGGCCGTATCCACGACCCGGTCGGGGGTCAACTCCAGCCCCCGTATCTGTGTGATCCCGTCCATGTGCCACGTCGCGAGATAGCCCAGCGCGAGATGTTGCCAGACCAGGTCCGTCTTGCCCTCGGCGTTCAAGTCGCCCGTGCCCACGATCCGCCAATCCGGATCGGCCACCTGCGCGGGAACCAGCAGTGTTCCGTCGATCACCGTGGTGCCATTCATCAGCCACGCTGACAGCCACCCTTCGATCTGGTGCTGCCAGAGGAGGTCCGGATGCCCGTCGTTGTTCAAGTCGCCGACGGTCCGCAGCTTCCAATTGAGATCCGAGACAACGCCAGGGCCGAGCGGCACACCGGATCGTTGCACATAGCCCGACATGAACCACACAGCGACGCGTCCGTCGGTCTGATGATGCCGGACGATGTCGGGCTGTCCGTCGGCGTCGAAGTCTCCACTGCCGCGGATCTTCCAGTTCACGTCCGAGACCAGATCCGGCGACAAAGAAATCGCGCTTGTCCGCTCGCTGCCGTTCATCTCCCAGAGGGTCAGCCACCCTTGAATCTGGTGCTGCCACAGAAGATCGATCCGGAGCAGCGGAGACGACTGCGCGTACAGTCGCGCCGAGTAGCGAACAAGCTCCGCCATGCCGATCGCCCCGAGAACCACCAGCACGGGAACGACGAGGTGCTCCTCGCGATCATCGCTCCACCGGCCGAACGAAATAGGACTCCCGAGTCACACTTCCTCGTGAGGTGGTGATCGTCTGAATGACGCGCAGCCGTCCGTCCGCTTCGACTGGGTACGTGACATCCGTCTCGACCTGCTCGGTGCCGAGCGGAAGCGGCACGTTCTCCACTCGATGAGTAGAAAGGACGCTGCCTACGATGCGTGCCGCACTCTTTTGGGCCTCACGATGGAGGCTGGCGAACGGCTGAATCTGGAACTCGCGCACCAGGACGCGTGACCCCGCTGGCTAGCGGACGGTCAGCGCAGCCGCCGACACCTCGATCGCCATCGACGGCTGAGGGTCCGCAGGCCCCGGCCTGTGCGTACCCATGAGACCTGCGGATGTGGGGTCTGCCACCCAGGTGCCTGCGATCGCGCTGGAGGACTGTGCGAGCAGCGCAGTGACCGGCGAGCAGAGGGAGGCCACGGCTATCAAGCCCCAGGTGGCCAGAGGCAATGGGGGCGCGACTGACATTCATGAAGACTCCTGTCAACGTGATGTTCTGCGGCCGATTGGTTGTCTGCGGGTGAAGCGGTGCGCGGAGTGTAGGAGGGAATCTGGGAGGTTCGCAAGCTGAATAACGCGCGGGTACTCAAGGTGCGCTCACGAGCACTTCGAGTCCCTTAGAGCTCTTTCAAAAACTGCGTCCGGCGCTGCCTGACTTGCTCAGCGCTCCTCGAACACGACCTTGCCGCCGACGATGGTCATCACCGGCTGGAGCTCGTCGATGCCGTCGTCGGGCACCGCAAGGAAATCACCGCTCAGGACGACGAGGTCGGCGTACTTGCCCTGCTCGATCGAGCCGAGCATGTGCTCCTCGTTGATGAAGTAGGCGGCGGCGATCGTGACCATCCGCAGCGCCTGCTTCCGATCGATAGCCTGGTCCTTGCCCCATGAACGTTCCCGCACGCGGTCGGCCGTCGACCGCTGACGCGCGCGCTCGCTGCGGGTCTGGAACCGGTCGACGCGGGTCACGAAGCGCTCGACCCGCCAGAGCGGCGGCTCGTCCGGTTTCCCGCCCTCGAAGTGCACGTGGACGCCGGCCTCCAGGAGGTCCTTGACCGGCTGGATTCTCGACAGCCGTTCGCCGTACTGGGCAAAGAGCATCTCTTCGCCGCGAACCACGCGGGGGCTCCATAGCTCGGAATTGAGGCCGAACGCCACCCCGTCCCCGAGCTCCTTCGCAAGACGAATCGATTCGCTGTCCCAGATCAGGTTGTGATCGAGCGCGTTTCGACCGAGGAGCACCGGGACCTTCAGACCCGGCTGCCTGCCCGCGTCGAGCAGCGTCTGCAGGACGATCGTCGACGCCTGGCTGCCCATGTTGTGATTGCCGCCGATGTTCCACCCGTGCTGCCTGAGGAGGACGAGGGTACCGGCCTCCGTCTGGGAGCGTTCGGCTTCGGTCAGATCGGTCCAGTGCCGTCCGGTGAACGTCGTCCCGGTCCACTTGTTGCGGCCGAATCTCGTGCCGCCCACGTCCGGGTGCACGCGCAGCTTGGGCTCATTCGTCAGGATGCTGCCGTCGTCCGAGGCGCCGTCGACCGGACCCACGGCGGCGCCAACGATGCGGAGCATGCCATCGCCGAGCCCGAAGTTCACGAGGTTGGGCGTACGGCGAAGGAACTGGTCGGCTATCGGGTTCTGGCGCGCGAAATCCAGGTCCGGACGGATCCGCATCTTCAACCGACCCTGGTGAAACAACTGGCTCATCACCGTGACGGTGTAGCCGCTGGCGTGGCCGGTCGCGGTGGTCACCCCGGCGCGCAGGAAGCGCTCGTTGATGCGTTCCTGTTCGACAAAAATCTCTTCCGTCAGCTCGGGCCAGTCGCGAAGGTTCCACCCGACGATGCCGCTCGCGGCGGAGAACAGCTGGCCGGTCGGTTTGCCCTCGTCATCGCGGACGACGCCGAGATGGGTTCGCGGGAGACCAGCAGCGAACGCGCGTTCCAGCATCAAGGTGTTCACCACGCTGTCGGTGGTCAGGCAAAGCATGAGAGGATTGTTCGGCGCCAGGGCGTCGAGCTCGCGAGTCGTCAGCTTCGCGAGGTCGTTGAGAAATTCGTCCGCCATCCGGACATAGACCGGGCTGCCGGGCGAGGCCTTCGCGACCAGGCCGCGCACCTGTTCGAGCATGGCCGCGACACTGGCGGCGCGGACGATCGGCAGAATTTTCCCGTTGACCTGGGTGTCCTTATAGAGGTCGCCGCCCGCGAACGCATTGTCACCGTCGCTGTCGATGAACCCGGGAACGACGCTGCGACCGGCGAGGTCGACCACCCGCGTGGCCGGGCCCGCAAGGCGACGGATGTCGTCAGTGCGGCCGACCGCCAGGATCTTCCCGTCTCGCACGGCGACCGCCTGGGCGACGGTAAAGGCCTTGTCGACGGTCAGCACCTGTCCGTTGACCAGCACAAGGTCGGGATACCTGATCAGCTCCGCCGGAATGGCCGTGCCTTGAGCGTTGGCGCGCGACACAGCGAGGCAGAAGGCGATCGCAAACAGGATGGGCGTCTTCACCGCGACTTCGCCTCGAAGACGACCTTCCCTCCGACGATCGTCATGTCGGGCTGCAGCTCGTCGATCCTGTCGTCGGCCACCGCCATGTAGTCGCCATTCAGCACCACCAGGTCGGCATACTTGCCCCGTTCGATCGACCCGAGCATCTTCTCCTCGCCGATGAAACGCGCAGCCGCGATCGTCACCATCCGCAGCGCCTGCGTGCGGTTGACGGCCTGGTCCTTGCCCCAGGTGCGCTCCTGGGTGGCGGCGCCGCCGGCGCGACGCGCGCGCTCGCTCCGGGTTGCGTATCGCGCCACCCGCGTGACGAATCGCTCGACGCGCTACAGCGGCGGCTCGTCGGGTTTGCCCCCCTCGAAATGCACGTTCAGGCCGGCGGCGACGAGGTCATTCACCGGCTGGACCTGGCCAAGCCGCTCTCCGTACTGCGCGAACAGCATCTCTTCACCGCGGACAACGCGCGGGCTCCAGATCTCGGAGTTCAGGCCGTAGGCCACCGAGTCGCCAAGTTGTTTTGCGGCGGCGATCGACTTCGCGTCCCAGATGACGTTGTGGTCGAGCGCATTGCGGCCGAGCATCGTCTTGACCTTCAGATCGGGTTGCTTCTCGCTGGCGGCGAGCGTTTCGAGCACGATCGTGGCCGCCTGACTTCCCATGTTGTGATTGCCGCCGATGTTCCAGCCGTGCTTCCGCAGCAACAGCAGGGTGCCGGCCTCGGTCTGGAGCTTTTCCTCGGGTGTCAGGTCGGCCCAGTGATCCCCGGTGAAAGATGTGCCGGTCCATTTGTTGGTTCCTGTGGGGCTTCCCTGAACGGTCGGATGCACTCGAAGTTTGGGCTGGTTGGTCAGGATGCCGCCGTCGTCGGATGCGCCGTCCACCGGTCCAACGGCCGCCCCGACGATCCGCACCAGACCGTCACCGAGCGAAAAATTGACCAGCGTGGGCGTGCGGCGAAGGAACTGGTCCGCCAGCGGATTCTGACGCACGAAATCCATGTCAGGGCGGATGCGCAGCTTCAAGCGGTCCTGGTGAAAGAGCTGGCTCATGATGGTGACGGTATAGCCGCTGGCGTGACCGGTGACCGTGGTGACGCCCGCCTCCAGGAAGCTGTCGTTGAGCCTTTCCTGATCCTTGAATGTCGCTTCCGTCAGCTCGGGCCAGTCCCGCAGGTTCCAGCCGACCATGCCGAGCGCCGCGCCGAAAAGCTGGCCGGTCGGGTGGCCGGCCTTGTCCTTGACGATGCCGATGTGTCCACGGGGCAGGCCTGCGGCGAACGCCTTGTCGAGCATGGTGGTGTTCACGATCCCTTCTGAGCTCGAGAGCGACAGCATCAGCGGATTGTTCGGCGCCACGGTATCGAGCTGTTTCGCCGTCAGCTTGGACAGTTCGGCGATCCATTCGTCGGCCATCCGGACGAACACCGGCGAACCAGCTTCGGCTTGCGCGGCGAGCGCGGCCACCATCTTCATCATCTCGGTGACGTTCTCACCCCTGACTTTCTGGCCCACCTTGCCATTCACCATGGTGTCCTTGTAAAGGTCACCGCCGGCGAACGCGTTGTCACCGTCACTGTCGATGAATCCCGGCACGACGCTCCGGCCGGCGAGGTCGATCATGCGCGTCTCCGGCCCGGCGAACCGCTTGATGTCCGCCGTCGTGCCGACCGCGAGGATCCGCCCATCGCGTACCGCCACCGCCTGCGCGATGGTGAATCGTTCGTCGACGGTCAACACCTTGCCGTTGCACAGGATGAGCGTCGGATAGGCGAGCAGTTCAGGCGGCGGCGTGGCCGCCGGCTGCTGGGCGGCGGTCGGCCCGGGCAGGGCAAGGCAGGTGACGGCGATCGCCAGGGCACTGACACACGTCCGAGCACGAGCAGCAGTCAGACACAGCCTGTTCATCGATCGAGCTCCCGGTCAAATGTTCAAAGGTCAGACCTTTGAACGGGAGACTAGCGGCGAGCGTCTTCCGGTGTCAAGTTGCGCGAATCGACGGCTTCGCTCAGGGGAACCCCCACGCGCTCGACCAGTGCGTCGAACCGCGGTATTCCGCGCATCCGTGAGAGGACCGGATCGATTGCAACGAATGCGCAGCCCCCGACGTGGTGTTCGACCATCCGTTCGATCTGGTCGATGGCCCGGTCGTAATCGCCGACCTGCACCTGGACGATCGCGAACGAGAACGCGACCGCGGGCGGCGCCCCCACCTGCTGGTGCATCTGCCCGAGGCGTTCGCGCCAGTACTCGGCCGCGCCGGCGCGCTTGTAGGCGTCGAGCAGCGCCGCGCCGTCGAGCGACAATCCCCAGCAACGCTGGCGGCTGATGATCGCCGCCGCCTCTTCGAACCGGCCAAGCGCCTCGTACGCGGCAATCAGAATGTTGCCGGCCTCTTCGAGTCCAGGCTTGAGCGCAAGCAGATCGAGCAGCTCCCGGACGGTGTCTTCGTTCCTTCCCGCGAAGTGGTGTACCCATGCGACCCCGAGGTTGATGAATGGGGACAGCGGGTCCAGCGACCGCGCCTTGCGGGTCGCGATCATCGCCTCGTCGAAGCGGCCTCGGGTGACGAGGACCAGACTCTGGACGGCGTG
>JACDBQ010000597.1 GCA_013694845.1 Acidobacteriota bacterium | reverse complement strand
CCCCGCGACTATCCATCTCCACCAATGGGTAGCGCCACCGGCGCGTCTCGCGAGCACCTGCGCTGACGGCGTCGACGCCATCGTCTGCCTGAGATCGTCGAGGTCGTTGCGAAGGTCAAGGGCACTCTGATATCGACGTGAAGGCTCCTTGCCAAGACACCGTCTCACGATGCGAGCGAACTCGTAGGGCAAGTCGGGCTTGAGCTCGTCGAGCGGCCGCGGCGGCGACTCGATGATGGCAGCCATCGTCCCCGGCACACTGGTACTTTGAAAGGGGCGGCGCCCCGTCGCCATCTCGAACAGCATGATGCCGAGCGAAAAGATGTCGGATCGATGATCGACGGGGAACCCCTGGGCCTGCTCGGGGGACATGTAGGCAACGGTTCCGAGCACCTGGCCCACCTGAGTGGCCTGTTGGGTGGCGGCTTCGCCGGCCGGGCTCGCGCTGTCGCCCAGCTTGGCGAGACCAAAGTCCAGGACCTTCACGCGCCCGTCTTCACCGAGCATGACGTTGCCGGGCTTGAGGTCGCGGTGCGTGATCCCGTACTGGTGCGCGGAGGCGACCGCGTCGGCGAGAGGGACCGCCACATCGAGGACGCGGTTGAGTGGCCACCCGACGACCGGGATCAGCTTGGCGATCGATTTCCCGCGCACAACCTCCATCGTGATGAATCGGACGCCGCCACAATCCTCCACCGCGTGGATCGTGACGATATTGGGGTGATTGATGGCGGCGATCGCCTTGGCTTCGCGCTCGAGGCGCTCGCGGAACTCGGCATTGCCGGCGACGAGAGCCGGCAGCGTCTTGAGAGCCACCTGACGGGCGAGCCTGGTGTCTTCTGCGAGGTAGACCTCGCCCATGCCTCCGCTTCCCAGCAGGCTGAGGATGCGGTAGTGGCCGAGTGTCGTCCCGATCATATGGACAGAAGTGGCAGGCTATCCTAGCAAATCAAGGATCGGCCGCCAGCCCGGGCGTGGACGGCTGCGCACGTGAACCCGTCCGTTACTGAACGTCTCAATGGAGGAGCGACGTCATGTCGGATAATCAGCCAGGAAGATTTTTGTCAACCTCGCCGTCCGCGACCTCAAAAAGTCGATGGACTTTTTCTCGCAGCTGGGCTTCGGTTTCAATCCGATGTTCACGGACGACAAGGCAGCGTGCATGATCGTCAGCGACGACGCGTTCGTGATGCTTCTCTCGGAGCCGTTCTTCAGGACGTTCACGAAGCGCGAACCGTGCGACACCAGCAGGCAGACCGAAGGGCTCTTCGCGCTCTCGTGTGACAGCAAAGGCAAGGTCGACCGGATGGTGAAGTCCGCCATCGCTGCCGGCGGCACCCAGGCGATGCCCCCGCAGGACCAGGGTTTCATGTACAGCCTGAGCTTCTACGACCTCGATCAGCATCACTGGGAGATTTTCTGGATGGATCCGAAAACTGCCCAGTAGAAGGTCGGGCTGACCCGATTCCGTCGACACAATCCGGAAGGCGGATACGATCTCCCCGATGCCCGTGACGACACGGAAGCGAACGCGGTGGAGCTTTACCGGGAATTCAAGGCGTGCGCCTCCGCCTCGGTGCCAGGCACGCTTCGAGGACCCATCACCGACCCGTAGCACCAGCCCGTGCCACGCGCTACGACGGGGCGAGAAGTTCGCGTGTCCGAGGAGGGGGCAAAGGGAAACAACGACAGCCGGCACGACGCAGCGCGATTGGGGGCGTTACGACATCCTCTGAGTTCCCCACCTGGTGCTGATTCCACCTCGCCTGGCGCTGGCGTTAGCACCCCGGCATCGCCGATACGCGGTCAGCTTGAGCGAGTTGCGTGAACTCGCCCGCCGGCACGTTGTGGCGAAGTTCTCGAACCTGAAGATCCAGCGGGCTGCGCGACCATCCTGGGTCAGTCAGCGGTTAGGTACCGCAGGCCTCCGGGAAAGCGTCCGATCTGCACGGCACAGGTCAGCACGTCTGCTACATTAACCGCAGCAGCGCGAGGATCTCTTCGCCGTACGCCTCCCGTCGCCACGGGCCGAAGTCTGTGATGTGCGTTAACTCGCTGTGGGTGCCCGGCGGACGACGGGCGAGATCCCAGAGCGCCGCACGGGGAAGGATGACGTCGGATTCAACGCCGCGCGCCCTCGCCCTTTCCTTGCGCCATGTGTGCAGTCGGTCATAGCGATCCCGCACGTCCTCGGGCTCGCGATCGCTCTGAGGTCGGCTCGGCGCCGGGGCGTGAAGCCCGTTTTCGATCGCGCGCAACAGGCCGTGCGCGTGGCGGTGGATCTGGTCTGGCGTCATGCCGGGCACGCCCTGCAGATCTCTGGCGTGCTGCGGCGCGCGGCGGGCAAGCTCCAGCAGGGTCGCCTCTCCCATCACTTTGAAGAGGGGACAATCCATACGCTCAGCCTGCTGTTCGCGGTACGCAAACAGTTCCTGGAGAATGGCGGCTTGCGACGGCGGCAGCTCGCGCGCGCCTTTGATCCGCCAGAATGCCGTCGCATCCGGACTGCCGACAGGGTCGCCGCGCAGGCGAGCGATGCGTTCAAACTCCTCGTGCGCCTCCGGCCAGTGGCCAGCCTCAGTCAAGGCCTGGAACTGCAGGTCGCGCAACGCCACGAGATAATGCGTGTCGAGCCGCGCGTAGTCCAACTGCTCCGGCAGA
Source organism: Acidobacteriota bacterium (assembly GCA_013694845.1). Lineage (GTDB taxonomy): Bacteria > Acidobacteriota > Vicinamibacteria > Vicinamibacterales > 2-12-FULL-66-21 > JACDCA01. The sequence goes on along the minus strand of JACDBQ010000597.1, from coordinate 2,419 downwards.
AGAGGACGGCGTTTCCAGTCGAGACGCTGATACTTCTTGTTCATCGCGACGCCGAAGTGGGTGTCGAGGATGGCGGCGAGGCCTACGTGGGGCCAGCCGAGCGTACGCGCAGCGCTCATGGTATCGAAGATGTTCGTGAACGTGAACTGATACTGGCGCCGGAGGCAGATGATGTCGTACTCGGCGGCGTGGAAAACCTTCTGCTGGTCGTAGTTGGCGAACAGGGCCGCGAGAGGGGTCAGCCCCGGCAGCCGGATCGGATCGACGATGTAGTCAGCTGCTCGCGTGGAGAACTGGATGAGGCACACCCGCTCCCGGTAGGCGTGGAGACTGTTCGATTCGGTGTCGACGGCCACCACCGGATGGGCCGCGAGCGAGTGGACAAGCTGAGCGAGGCCGTCCTCGTCGGCGATGAGAATGGGCGGCGGCAGCGAAGCCGAGAACATACCTCAGTATGTGGGTGCGGTCACGGAATCCGACCAGACTTCTTGAGCGCGGTAAGCGTCGGGTCAAGACGTCAGCGGCCGGTGGTCAGCTGTCTGTGGATCAGCGACACCGGGATAACGCCTGCGTCGTTGAACTCGTCCAGGAAACGCCGCAAGGAAAAGCCGTCTCCCAGCTGCCGCGCGCGATCTTTGATCAACTCGTCGATCAGGTATTTTCCGGTGACATAGCTGGTCCCGTAGCCCGGCTGCCGGAGGTACAGCTGCTGCTCGAACCCGAGGAGGTCCAGGTCCGGGCGCATCCATCCTCGCGGCGTCCACTGAACTTGGAACGCTTTCGCCGCTTTGATGTCGAACTCGTTCGCCTGTGCGTATAGCGAGGCGAGACCGCGAGCACAGCGCTGGGCGAGCATGATCCAGACGATCTCGCGGGCGCGCGGGTTGTCGTCGTAGTAGCCGGCGTGGAGAATCAGTTCCTCCATCGCCGTCGCCATGCCTTCCGAGCGGCTGTCCCAGACATTGAACAGCGTCGCGTCACGGCGGATAGGGCTCGCGTGCGGCGCGCGCTTCATCCAGGCGTGATCGAACCAGTGATAGAAATGCGCGAACAACGTCATCGGCTCGTAGTGGCTGGCAATGCCGAAGAAGTTCCTCCGTTCGAGAGGAACGAAGCCGCCAAGGTGCTCGCGGAGGGCCGGACCGAGGTAGTCCTCGACCGACAGCATTTCCTTGTCTTTCAGGAAGGCGAGGTATTTCGTGACCGCGATGCTTGCGCGCTGCTGATACTCGTCGGCGGTTGACGCCGCCGTCAGTGGAGGGAGCAGACGATTGCGGTGCTCTTCGAGCTTCAATGATGCGTGGGCGCGCGCCAGTTCGCGTTTGAGAATGGCCACTTCGTCGTCCCACGTGAGGGGCACCAGGTGAACGTTTCGCAGGTTCCAGTTGTAATGCTGCTTGCCGACGCCTGAAGGGCCGGTCTTCGCGGGCGCCTGCCGTTCGAGCCACGTCACGAACGCGATCGTCGCAGTGCGCGCGGCGCGCAGTGCGACCTTCAACGCCGCGCCTGCCCCGGGTGCGCGCTGCTCGAGCGCCTCCAGGTCACCTACCTGCTGGGCCATGGTTCCCGTGCCGGTGATCCAGAGATCGCGCGCATTCCCGGTCAGATTCAGTCGCGCCTGTGCCAGCAGCGCTGGGATGGTGCCGAGTTCCGCTGTCAGCCTGGTTTCGTCGGCCGGTGACAGTGGGAAGGCGTACGTCCACAGTTCGACGAGGGCATGGTGCGTCGGGCCTTCGTGGGCTGGCGTATCGCTCTGCCCTGTCCAGACCGACTGGTAGAAAGCCGGGTCGCGCGCCCATGGCCGAAGGACGCGCAGGTTGAAATCGAGCCCATTCATCACGGCACCAGTGAGCGCGTGGTCGACCTGTTGCTCGACTGGCCAGGCGCTCGTGTCGATCGCGGCCAGCCGCGACTGAAACGCCTTCAGTCGCATGCGCTTGTTCGACAGGGTGGGGACGGTGTAATCGGGGGCGCCGTCCTTGAGGGGCGGGCGTTCGAAGGCGAGGAACTCCTGGAAAAGCCCAAGCAGATGCTGATAGGTTCCTCTCTGCGGCGCCGCGTGCAGGATCAGCGTTGATGCGAACAGCGCGACAGCGACGATGCGGCCCGGATGCGAGACCACTGCGGATGTGGGTGTCATGGGGGGATTCTATGTGGACCGAGCTGCCTTGGCTCCCAACAGTCTCGCAATCTGCGCGCGGGGTCCCTCGACGTGCTTCGGCAGCTGGAGCGCGTCAGGATCGACTGCCATGTCTCAACGCGCCAGCCTTCAGTGCACGGCCGTCTTGTAACGGTCGCGCAGCAGGTCGCGGCCGAAATCGTTGCCGAAGTCACGCCACACGGAGTGGATGTGATTGGCGTCGTTTTGCGTGTTGTCGTACTCGATCAGGAACGTCGGCCCCTGCACGCGATAATAGTG
>JACDBQ010000582.1 GCA_013694845.1 Acidobacteriota bacterium | reverse complement strand
GCGCTCGCGAGCTGGTCGGGAACGTGTGGCCGGGAGGCGTCGCGGTGTCACCGGACGGCCGTTGGATCGTCTATGGCGCCGAGCAGGATGGCACCGTCGGCATCTGGCGGGCGACGTTCGACGGCCTGGACGCACGGCTTCTGACCGCAGTCGCGGACCCTGGCACGCTGACCATGGCGCCGAGCGGGCAGCAGGTGTATTTCACGTCCCTGCGGGGCGGATCGGCCGCCACCTACCGGGTATCGATCGACGGTGGGGATCCGGTTCTTGTGGCGGCCGGCCTCGAACGTGCGGCGCCGTCCCCGGACGGCCGCCTGCTGGCCGGCATCTACAAGGCCTCACCCGAGTCGCCGGTTACGCTCGGCATCATTGATGTCGAGACCGGCAAGGCGATCAACACGATTTCCGACTATGCCGCCGCATCAGGGAGCGGAGGCACCGCGTGGCTGCCCGACGGCAAGACATTGCTCTTCACGACCGCCGAGCGGACGAATCTCTGGAAGCAGCCGGCGATGGGCGGTGCGCGAGAGAGGGTCACGAATTTCGGGGATCTCTGGATCGTCCGCTTCGCTCTCGCGCCGGACGGGAAGTCGGTCCTGTTCTGCCGCGGCATCGCGCTTCGCGACGCGGTCCTGCTCACCAAGTTCAGATAGCCGGCCGCGCGCAGATCAGCGAGCGCCGTCCGGGTGCGACCCGCGTCCGGATCGCTGGGAGGTCAGCTGCCCTTCCGCCCACAGTTGATCCGCCACGTGATGCGCTCGAGACCTTCTGACCTCGGGCCGTATGTGGGCACGGGACACCCGGCTTCGAGTGCGCCGAGATCCGGGCCGACGCCGGTGAATCCGTCATTGATGCCCGGCAGCCGCGCACCACGGTCGATCGCGTTCGAGCCAGGCGACAGCGTGAAGTCCGGAGCGCCGTGGCGGAGCTCCTCGTCGGCCGGGCCGACGGAACCCGTCTGGAACACCGACCGCGACAGCAGCACACCGTGGCTCTCGACCCCGCCTGCCTGCGCCTGCGCGAAGGTCGTGAACAGGCGATCGAATCCGGCGACCGTCCCGAACATGAACTGTCCATCTGGATAGTAGCCATTGAAATCGAACAGGCCGGCGTTGATACCCGCGCGCCAGTCGACGACACGCGGGTCCCACGGCGCATCCGGACCGACGAACAAGTTGTTCGCGAAAACGAAGTTGTGCTGGGTGATCGTGGAGAGCAGGTTCAGCGCACGCTCGGGACTCACAAACGTGTTGTGATACACGAGCATGCCGCTTGGCTCCTCCACACCGCCGAGAGACTTCAGCTTGATCTGTTCATCCGGCACGTTGAATGCCACGTTCCGAAGCGCGTAGCCTGGTCCGCCGAAGATCGGCTGGATGCTGATCGGCGCCATCACGTTGGTGAAGCGGTTGTGGAACAGCCGGACGTTACCCTCTCCCTCGTCGAGCTCCACCCCGTCCCACGCGTCGGCGATGTCGTTGCCGTAGATGTCCCAGGACCGCGCCAGGCGCTTCTTGTTCACCACTGGATCACCGAACCCGCGGATCGAGTTGTGGCAGACGACATGCCCGTCGCCGGTCACTTCGATCCCGCGATCATCCCAGTGACTCGCAGGATTGGGGCCAAATACCCACGGCCACTGGAGTCGCCCGTTCACGGTGTTGTCGCAGATGTAGAAATCGGTCTGGCCCTGGCTGGACGCCGTCCCGTGCACGACATCCCGGATCGCGAGCCGACGAGCGACGTTGCCGGTCGCGTTGGTTCCGGCGAAACGGAGCGCGCGAGAGGCGTTCATGATGGTCAGCCGCTCGACGTGAACGTAGCTGCCCGCCACTTCGAGCACATCACACCCTGAACAGCCGCCCCCATCGAGGACCGCGCTGCCGGCAGTCGATCCGCGAATCACAATCGGGCGCCCGGGTGTTCCACTGGCGAGCAGGACGAACGTTCCGGCATAGGTGCCCGGTGCCAGCAGGATGACGTCGCCGGCTTGTGCCGCGTTCAGCGC
>JACDBQ010000581.1 GCA_013694845.1 Acidobacteriota bacterium | reverse complement strand
CCCGCTGGTAACCAACGTGTTCAAATGCACCTGGGTGCCGCGGATGGCCCCCCCAGCCATGATCTCACTGCCCCAATCCGCGCCCTGAACGTACCCGACTCCGATCATGGTGCGTAGACTCTCCGTGGCCGTGGGCGGCCTGGGCGGTGTCGTGGGGGTTGATCCTGCCGTCTCCTGGATCAGCAGATCGGCCGGTTTGGCCAGCTGGAACGTTCGGAGGGCGGTTGCCGGTGCGAGGCCCGCGGCGGTCGCCACGGGCGGTGCGGCCTCCTGGGCGGCAGGAGCTGCCGCGGCGACGACGATCACCATCGCCAGGCAGAAGGCTTTCCGCTCAGCGGACCGGGGATGCCGGTTCACGAAGGACCTCGATCTCCCGCTCGGCGCCGATGTAATGCGGAGCTCCGTAATCCAGAATGGCGCGCACACGGTACCGCCCCGACGGTAATGCCGTAATCGGCGGCAGCTTGCAGATCAACGTGCCCTCGGGCGAGGGCTCCGTCAGCAACGTGCCTCGCGGCACGACGATCGTCGCGGTTGGCGTGGTCGCCCCGTCCGCGTAGAACTCCAGGCGGCCATCAACCCCGACGAAGGTATTCCCCTCGTTCCGCAGTTTGAGGAATGCCTGGTCGGCTCCGACCTGCAGATCAAGGATGCGTGCCGCGCGCTCGACCGCGCCAATGTTGATGAATATCCCGGTCGAAACCGAGGCGACGAAACGGACGCCGACCCCGGACGTAGTGTCCTGCGGGTCGGGGATCTCGTCGACCGTCAGGGCGCACCAGTAACCGCCGGTGGCCATCTCCACGGGGATAGCGACCGTGATCCGGATCACCAGCGTCTCTCCGGGCTTGACTGACGATTCCACCGGGTTCAGCGACACCCAGCGGCCGCACGAGTGGCGCAGCTTTCCCCCCTCGCCGTAGAAGGATTGGGTCCCGTCCTCGCTGCGCCACCAGTCCTCGATGCGCGCCCTGAATCGAGTCTCCGGCTGGTCGGCGTCGAGGGTGAGCTTGAACTGGCGCGTGACGACCTGACCCGGCTGCGCGTCGAATTTGATCGAGTCGAGGGTCGCCTGAAAAGACAAGCCCCCCTTGGGGGATTGGGCGAGGGCGGGCGCGGCGGTGAGTAGCGCCGCGGCCACGATGACGACGGAAATGAGGTGTTTCATCCTACGATCCGATGCTCTCGACTTTCCAGGTAACCACCAGGATGTGCGTGCCCGAGCGTTGAACGGACGGCTTGGGGGCCAGCGTGAACAGCAGCGCGGTGGTCGAGCACGCAGTCGCGCCGGCATCGCACGTCGCCACCGTGTTGAATGTAGCGCTGCCGAGCGTGCCAGCCGCTCCGGACGCCGCGGTCCAGGAGGGCGCGTTCCACGAGACGTCCGCCGCCGCCCAGGTCGCGGTGCCGCTCGAGGGCGGCGTGAATGCCGAAGCGTTCGCGCGCAGCGCGATCAGCAACTGCTTCGAGGCCGAGGCCAGCACGATCTGTTCGAGGGTCACCGCGACCCCGTTCGCCAAGGTGGCAGCGCCGACATTGGCGACGATGAACGACACTCCGGAAGGGACCGTCACTCTCGCCTGCTCGCTGACCGATACCGACAGGTCCGTGGTCTGGCTCGTGTCGGGCAGTACGACCGTCGTCTGCGCGTACGCCGTCGTGCCGCCGGACAAGAACCCGGCGGCGATGACGGCGGCTCGCAGCAGATGGTGCACAGGGGATCTCCTCGAGGCGCGGAGCCCGGTGCCCGTGTGTGCACAACCGGGCAACGCGCGCATTAGATGTCTTTCGCTGGACGACGAGCGGCCTATCGGTGGATCCCGGGTGGACGGATAGCCTCAGGAGCCGATGCTCTCGAACTTCCACGTCGCCGTGAGTGTGTGATTCCCCGATCGCTTGATGGTCGACTTGGCGTTGAGGGTGAACGACAGGTTGGTGATCGAGCAGGACGCCGTGTCCGCATTGCAGGTAGCCACAGAGTTGTAGGCGCGCTGCTCAGTGTCCCCGCCGTTCCCGTGGCGTTCTGCCACTGGGTGGGCC
>JACDBQ010000580.1 GCA_013694845.1 Acidobacteriota bacterium | reverse complement strand
CGATGGCGCGAGGCCGTTCACAGCCAAGCAAGGGCAATATCTCGCGTTCATTTACTACTACACGAAGATTCACGGCACGCCACCAGCGGAAGCAGATTTTCGGCGGTTCTTTCGCGTGACGCCGCCCGTAGTGCACCAGATGATCAAGACACTCCACGCGCACGGATTCATCGAACGTGAAGCTGGTAAGGCGCGCTCAATCACGCTTTGCCTTACGCGAGCGCAATTGCCAGACTTGGAATGAGACCAGCTGCCGAGACTATAGCGGCGGCGCGCTGATTTGCGGAGGACCGGTTGAGCGAGCACGCGTGCTCCTTCTCGGTAGCGCAACACCTGACAACCCGCTGTGAAGCGCTCTCTGTCGATCCCGTCGCGCGCGAAAGGCGAAGCGAGGCGAGAGCAGTGCCTGGAGTTCCTCACGGGAGACGAGGGCTCGGCAGTTCTACGTGGGCTTCTGGCGAGGATGTTCCCGGCAACAATCGCTAATTGCCCGCCGGCGCCCTCGTCGCCCTCCGCTCCGATCGCGTCCGAGCAATACGTATTCACACATACAAGACTATATGGTATGCTCTGAGACATGGCCGGCAAGGCACAGTGGCTGGAAGCGGGATTGAGGGCTCTGGCCGCCGCCGGTGCCCCGGGCGTGACGATCGACAAGTTGTCGGCGACGCTGAAACTCAGCAAGGGCTCCTTCTATCACCATTTCGGCGGCATTGGTGGCTTCAAGGCAGCCCTGCTCGAGCACTTCGAGGCCGTGCATACCACCCGCTTCATCGACGCGGTCGAACGTCAGGCGTCGGCCTCACCTCGAATGAAGATCGAACGGCTGCTCGACATGGTGCTCCGCGAACATCCCAAGCCCGACGACCCCGATGTCGAGATCGCGATGCGGGCTTGGGCACAGCAGGACCTGGAGGTGCGCGCCGCGCAGGAGCGGGTGGACCGGATCAGGATCGGCTACTTGCGCGGCCTGTGGCAGGCGCTCAGCGGTGATGACAAAGATGCTCTGCCCATGGGCCAGCTCTTGTACGTGCTGCTCATCGGAGCCGGACACGTCATTCCGCCGCTGCCGGCCGACGAGCTGCGCCGTCTCTACGAATTGGTCCTGCGCCTCGCCCCGGCCAGCAAGACGAGCGTTCGAGTCAAGCCTGCGTCAGCACGGAGGAACCGATGACGACACACGATCTGTCAAGGGAGATGCATATGGACCATTTGGCGCCTCGCGCCTATCAGGGCTCGGGCGTCATCGACGCCACGGCTGCGAAGCTCACGGCATGGGCCGGCTGGTCGATGATCGGCATTGCCGCACTCCACGTCGTCTTCTGGTCGGTCGTGACCTCGGCGGACTGGGGTGCCTGGGTCTCTGGTGATCTCTGGGGTGCCGAACCCTCAACCGCCCTGGAGTACCGGCTGCACTACGGCTACTGGGCCTTGGTCGGCAGTTTCGCCGTCCCCTTGTGGCTGCTCGGCTCGGTGACCGTTCACCTCACCCGACTCAGACTGTCCCTGCCGCGGTACGTCGGCTGGGTCGTGCTGGCGTGGGTCCTGCTCGCGTCGGCGTTGATGGAACCGAACGGATTCCCTCTGGGGTTCATCCCTGCCGCGCTCCTGCTCAGAGCCCAGCACTTGCAGCGCGGAACCACGCCTCCTTCGACGATACCTACATCGTGAGTCTCAAAGGAGTCAGTATGGACAGTCCCCAGCTCACGCAAGTGCCGATTACAAAGACCGGCATGCTTATCCGCAAGCCTGTCGCCGTTGTGTTCGGGGCCTTTGTCAACCCGGACATCACCAAGATATTTTGGTTCACCAAAAGCAGCGGAAGCCTTGAGGCTGGCCAGCAGGTTCAATGGGATTGGGAGATGTACGGCATCTCGGTCCCGGTGACTGCGAAAGCCATCGAACCCAACAAGCGCATTGTCATCGAGTGGCCAGGACACAGTAGTCCAACCACCGTGGAATGGATCTTCGCGCCTCAAGAGGATGGCACAACGTTCGTCAGTATCACGGAAACCGGCTTCACTGGCGACGGGGACGAACTTGTGAGACAGGTGACCGACTCAACTCAAGGGTTCTCTTTGGTGCTCGCGGGCCTCAAAGCGCTCCTTGAGCATAACGTCAGGCTGAATCTTGTGGTGGACCGTTATCCTAAGGGGATCGAAGAACACTAAGCCATGGATTCTTGGAGGGTGTCTCGAAGCCAATGGCTGTTTCCACGCGCCGGAGACCACCAGTGTTGTGGGCCTCCCCGCTACAGGCCTCAGCAGCTCGCCACCACGCCTCTCGCCCTTTGAAGCTGATTGTCCTCGCCCCGCCATAGTGCTTCCGGCGAAATCGGCTCGGGAACGTCAGGTTCCACACCTCGCCCCTCGAGATTCGTCCTCCACGCGAAGGACAACGCGACCGGCATCGCCACAGTATGCCGGGAACCATGCTGACCGCGCATCAAGCCGACACCTCCATCCAAGCGAGTTACGTCACCACCTTGTCGGGAACCACGAGCGGGCGCCCTTGTCCTTGGGTGTCGGAACGGTCAGCGTTGGTGTGCTCGTCGAGCCGTCTGGCCGGCGCACCGTCATCACGTAGCGTTCACCAAGCGGCGAAGGGCGTGGCCTCCGGCGGAATGAACTCCTTGTCGCCGATCGTCAGCAGAACATTACCCGGTCGAGTGCCTGCCGCGGCCGCTGCGCCACCCGGATGCACGTCTAGTTCCATCTGTCGCGACTTCGTTGCTGCAGGGCGGCGGCCTTTCGGTCCGGCGTCTCAGTCGATTTCTTGGTGTGCAGCAAAGTGTGCCGCGATCGCGACTGTGAACTGCGGGCTTTCCCGGCGCCCGCCCGAACGCAGCTCAACGACGCGGCTCAGCGAGGTCGGCGCTCGATGTCCGAGAAGTTTCTGTGGGCTGCCGCCGGCTGCGCGGTTATCTTGGCTTCGATCGATCGGATTGGCGACTTCGTCGCGACGATCCCCGAAGCAACGGCCCCGGGAACGATGACCTGGCGCGTGGGACGACCGAGGAGCCGCGACAGGACGTTTCTCGGGCGGGGGGCCAAGGCTTGCCGATGGGACGAGCGATGTGTGACAATGTCACACATGAAGGAGATCTCGATCAGGGAGCTGCACCGGCGTACCGGAGCGTGGGTGCGAGCGGCCCGAAAACACGGATCGATTCTCGTCCGCGATCGGCGCACGCCGGTCGCGACGCTGACGCCCGTCAGCGAAGAGCCTCCGATCAACCTCTTCGCGCGATGGAAACCGCTCAAGCGATTCGCGAAGGCCCTCGACCGCCCCGTCGGCGGGACGCCCGTGGAGGCCATCATCAGCCTCGATCGCGACCGCTGAAGCCTTGCCTCCGACAACCGCCGTGTATTTCGATGCTGCACTGGTTGCGAAGTTCTACGTGAACGAACCGGGCCGCGACGCGGTCCGCCGTCTCGCCAAGCGGGCGGGCACCGTGGCAACCTCCGGCATCACGGTCGCAGAGGTCGCCGCGGCCTTCCACCGCAAGTTGCGTGAAGGCGCGATCGACGTCCCGATGCTCGAGGCGCTGCAGGGCCAGTTCCATCATGACGTGAGGCGGGGACTCTGGACGCTGATCGAGCCGACACCCGCGCTTCTCCAGCAGGTTCGTGCGCTGTTCGCGCGGCTGGATCGCTCGGTGTTCCTTCGGTCCCTGGACGCGGTCCATCTGATAACGGCCAAGGCTGAGCACTTCGATCGTCTCTACTCGAACGACAGGCATCTGCTGGCCGCGTGTCCGAGCGTGCGTCTGCAGGGCGTCAATCCGATCGCGCCCACGATCGATAGATAGTCGGTCGTGTTTTACGGTCGTGATGCCGGCACGTACAATCGCAGACTGTGGGCCTTGAGTCGAAGCGGCATATCAAAGCGCAGCGGCGTGAAGCGCGCAAGCGCGCGGAGAAGACGCGCCGACAGCTCGCGGATCACTGCGCGCAGTGGATGTACGACGCCGAAGACGCGTGGTTCGCGAAAGACTTTGCGCGCGCCCGGCGGTGCTTCCAGCGCATTCTCCACGTGCGTCCAACCCATCAAGCCGCCAACGAGCGCATGGCCGAGCTTTCCTTCATCGACGGCCTACATGCCGAAGGTCTGCGGCACAACCGATCGCGATGCGCCGCTTGACGCGCGAGCGGCAGCGATGCGACGACGAGTGGCTCGCGCGTCCAGAACTCCTCGTCCCGGCGAACCAGTTGGGCGTCAGCGGCCACGGGCGTCAGCGCAAAGCGCTCAGTCAGCTCGTCCACCCATTGCCCTACGAGTGAGGCCGGCGCGAGAATCAGCGCCTTTCGCGCCAGGCCCCGCATCCAGTATTCCTTCAACACGAGGCACGCTTCGATTGTCTTGCCGAGACCGACCTCGTCAGCAGCAGGACGCGTCCCCGGAAATCGCGAAGCACGCGCCGAACGGTGTCGAGCTGGTAGCCGAAATGCTCGACGTTGCTGATCGCGCCCAGTGACAGCAGTTCGTCGAAGCCCTTCTGCAGACGGAGTTCCGCGTAGCGCAACCGTAAGACCACGTCGGCGGCGGGCGCGACCTCTTCATGGGTCCACGCCTCCGGAAAGCCCGATTGATCAAACGTGAATTCCACGGCGATATCGGCGACGTCGAGAATCGGGAACGGCGGCACATCGAGGACCGGCGGCGCGCGCCAGCGCTGGCTGGCAGCTCGAACGATTTGAAGAAGCGCTTCCTGCTGCTATTGAGCGCGACACCCGTCGGCAACAATCTGACTGAGCTGTACAACCTGATCCAGCTGCGGCCGGGTCTCCTGCAAGGCGAGGCGCAGTTCCGCCGTGAGTATGGCCAGATCGAGGCGTTGTCACAGGCCGGCCGACGCGATCGGCTGCGCGAGCTGCTGCGCGAAGTGATGGTCCGTAACACGCGCGCGCACCTCGATCTCAAGCTGCCCAAACGTATTGCCGCCACCCACATCGTCCAACCCGCGCCAGAGGAGGCGAACGTCTTGGACGCCCTCGCCGCCGTCATTCGCGACAAGTACAACGCTGCGACCGCCGCCGATCGCTGGCGGATGACGACCTTGCAGATGCAGGCCGGCAGCGGACCGGCCGCGCTGCGATTCGGCCTGCGCGACCGCGCAGGGCGGCCGGACGCGGACCCGTTCGCCGCGGTTGCTGCGGCCCTCGATCGGATCGGCGGGGGCCGATCGGCCAAGGTTGAGGCGCTGCTGGATCTGGCGCGGCGGTCACCGGAGAAGAAGATCGTCTTCACGCGCTTCCGCGCGACGCTCGACGAGCTCGACGCGGCGCTGACGGCCGCCGGCCACCGCGTGAGCGTGTTTCACGGCGGGCTGTCGTCGGTCGACAAGCAGCGGTCCATCGACGCGTTCGAGGACGACGCCGCGATCCTGCTGTCGACCGAAGTCGGCGGCGAAGGCCGCAACCTGCAGTTCTGCCGCACCGTCATCAACTACGATTTGCCCTGGAATCCGGTGACGATCGAACAGCGCGTCGGCCGCGTCCACCGCCTCGGCCAGACGCGCGATGTCTACATCTTCAATCTGTGCCCGGCGGGCAGCGTCGAAGAGCGCCTCCTGTCGATCCTGCACGACAAGATCAACATGTTCGAGCTGGTGGCCGGCGAGGTCGAGATGATTCTCGGCCATCTCGGCGACGATCAGGACTTCGCAAGCCTCGTGATGAATGCCTGGTCGAGCAGCCGCCCAGGAGAGGACGCGCACGAGACCTTCGAGCGGCTGTCGGCGCGCATCCTCGAGGCGAAGTCGGTTTATCAGGCGACGACGGATCTCGATCGCGCGCACTTCAGCGAGGACTATGAGATCTAGCACCCTCATCGGGCGGCTCACGGCCGACCTGCTGACGCACGCTGGCGCGATCGTCGATCCCGGTCCAGGTCGCGCGCTCGACGTCATGGCCGAGCCGGAGCTCCGCGGCACCCTCGGGCTCGGCGAGTTCGAGCGATTGTCGTTCGAACCGGGTGTGGCCGGCACGACCTTCATCGACTACGACGCGCCCCTCGTCGATCGGCTGTCGGCCGTCGTCGATCGGCTCGGCCGGGTGGCGCGAGTCCAGCCGCCAGTGGCCACGCGAAAGCTGATCGACGCCGCCGCCATGATCGATCGAAGGGTGACGATCCACAAAGGCGTGCATCGCTATCACAGCCACGCTGCCGTCAACGCCACGTACGTCGGCATGGCGTTCGAGTACACCGTGCTGGCCGACGAGCGGATGGGCGGTGTGGTCACCACCTGGGTCAATCCCGCGACGCGATCGACAGCCAGTCTCGATTCGCAGATCGATGCGACGTCCCTCCTCGACGATCTGGAAGCA
>JACDBQ010000487.1 GCA_013694845.1 Acidobacteriota bacterium | reverse complement strand
TGCCCACGCCGATAGTGCCGGTCCACCCGTGGAACAGAAACCGGCCGTTTCGCAACCGGTCAATGAGGCACGCGCGCTCGACCCGCCGGACGCACAGGCGCTCGCCGAGATCAACGAGCGAGTTGGCCAGTACGCGAAGCTTCATCAGCGCCTCGAAGCGACACTGCCCGCATTGCCAAAGGAGACCACACCGACGGTGATCGATACGCATCAGCGGGCCTTCGGGAGGCTGATCCAGCAGGAGCGGAGGATCGCCAAGCAGGGAGACGTCCTGACCACGGCGACCCGGCGGCACTTCCGCCGGGTGCTCGCCCGCGTCCTCTCTGGCAAAGACGGAAAGGAACTGATGGCAACGATCCTCGATGACAACCCGGGCCCGATCAAACTCGCCGTCAACTCCAGGTACCCGGACGAGGTCCCGGTCTCGACGGTTCCGCCCCAAGTCCTGTCGTCGCTGCCCAAGCTGCCCGAAGAACTGGAATATCGGTTCATCGGTCAGCGACTGGTCTTACTCGACGTGCACGCGCACATCATCGCTGATTTCATGGATGACGTGTTCCCGGGCTGACCCGGCCCCCTGCATGCGCCTGAGTCGACCTTTCGCCACTGCCGTCTTTGCCCTTGCCATCGCGTTTGCGTGCGTCCAGCCGCAGCGGGGACCCGTGCAGGTCGACGCGCCGCAGACCCCTCAGCAGCAAGCCGCGGCACCGGCCACGGCGCTGCCGAACAGGCCCGACTCGCTGAAGTTCGCGGTGCTCGGAGACTTCGGCGACGGGTCGAGAGGGCAATACGAGATGGCGGCCGAAATGGCCCGCGTGCATCAACGCTTTCCGTACGAGCTGGTCGTCACGGTTGGCGACAACATCTACGGCTCGGAACGCGCGCAGGACCTGGTGAGGAAGTTCGAGACCCCGTACAAGCCTCTGCTCGACGCCGGGGTGAAGTTCTATGCGTCGCTCGGCAACCACGATTCTCCCGAGCAGCGGCTGTACAAGTGGTTCAACATGGACGGGAAACGGTACTACTCCTTCAAGCCGGACAAGCAGAACGTCAGGTTCTTCGCCCTCGAGAGCGCGTATCTCGAGCCGGACCAGGTGAGCTGGCTGCAGAAGGAGCTGGAGGGCTCGAGGGAGGACTGGAAGATCCCCTACTTTCACCATCCGCCCTATTCATCCGGCGGCCGCCATGGCTCCCACGCCCAGCATCGCCAGGTGCTCGAGCCGCTTTTCGTGAAGTTCAACGTCAGCGCGGTCTTCACCGGGCACGATCACATCTACGAACGCATCAAGCCGCAGCAGGGGATCGTGTATTTCGTGACCGGTTCGGGCGGGAAGCTACGGAGAGGCGATCTCGACCGCCGCTCGGGGCTGACTGCGGCCGGGGACGCCACCGATCAGGCATTTGTCGTCGCGGAGATCAGCGGCGACGAGCTGTTTTTCAACGCGATATCCAGAACCGGGCGCGTCATCGACTCCGGCGTTATTACGCGCCGGAAGTAGAAACGGGTCTCAGGATCGAGCACCGGTCTCACGGCGGGGACACGCAGACCTGCCCTGTCAGCTGGCTTTCTGGGCCTTCTCCGGCTGCGCCGTGCCGGGCATGGGAGACGCGGGCTTCGCGGCTACCGCGTTTTCCCAATCACCATCGAAGACGCCCTGGATTTTTTTCGCCACCCGGGCATCAGCGATCAGCACGCCCACTTCCCGCCGCCCGTCGAGTTCCAGCTTCCTCAGACTCTGACTGCCGACGAATGCCGTGGAGCCATCGCGGACGATGGCCCGCACGTGCAGGCGGAGGTCCTTCAGCTTGCGGGTCTCCACTCCGACAATCGTCTTCTCCACTTTCCCGATCACCCGTATGTCCACCCCGGCCTTGGCGCGCTCCTCGAGCAGGCGCTGAATCAGGTTGTCGGTGACCTTCTCATCGTAGATGGACAGCTGCTTCTTCGCACCCGTGATGAACGACGTCAGACGCGCCCGTGACGTCTCCGGACTGACGACGAAACGCTCGTGGCTCGGTGCGTAGGTCTGGCGGTTGCTGTCGGCTTCGAACAGGGACAACGCATCCTTCACCAGCTTCGGGTCGCGGGTAATGACGCCGAAGCTGCGGCTCTTGTCGATGTCGAGCTTCGTGTAGTTGAAGCCCAGTACATAGAGCGCCCCATCGACGATCATCATCTTGCCGTGGTATCGCGGCAGGTCGTCAGCCGTGCGGGACACGGTGATCCCCATCGCGAGCATGCGGGTCTCGAGCTTCCGCAAGGTCTTCTCCCCGCCGCGATTGGTATGCGCGATCAGCGCCCGCACCGCCACGCCCCGCACCACCGCTGCATCGAGGGCCCTCTCGAGCTCGGGCCGGTCGAAGCGGAAGATCACGATGTCGATGGATTTCTTGGCGTTCTTCACGCCCCGGATCAAGGGCTTGATGCCGTCAGCCGGCTCGATGATGAGTTTCACAGGTGAATTCGAGGAGCTATTTGGTCTTCTTTTTCTTGTCGACCCAGTCGACCGACGCGTGACCTTCCGGATCGAGCTTCAGGATCGCGTTCGTGATTCGATCGGTCTTCACTTCCATGGGGACCTCGACGTCATAACAGACCTCCTCGTCCGACATCGTCCGGATTTCGAACTTGAGGTTGTGCCTCCGGAGGATCGTTTCGATCTGCGGCCTCAGCTCGTCGGTCTGCTCCCCGGCCTTGATCTTGAGATCGAACTGCTTGGTGCCCTCCGGCTCGAACGATTCGATGACCCACAATGCGGCCACGAGAAAAACGGTCGAGAAGACAGCCAGGGCGTAGAGCCCGACGCCCGCTGCAAGCCCGACGGCCAACGCGCACAGCATGACGCCGGCATCTTTCGGATCTTCGATCTTGGATCGATAGCGTATCAAATTCGCGGCCCCGACTATGCCGAATGCGCGCGCAAGGCTCGAACCCACGACCAGCATGATGACCGCCCCGACGACGGCCAGAATGATCTGGGTCTGGACGACCGGGGCACTGCGCGGCGGCGTGCCGCGGCGCTTCGGCCGCAGGGCGAGCGCGGCCCCGAGGAGCGCCGCCAGTGGCAGGCGGATCATCGCATCGTCGATTTCGTGCAGCGGATGGGGACCGTGATCGTCCGTGTCCTTCCTCGCCGCGGGGGCTTGCTGAGGCTGTTCGTCGAAGGGCTGGGCCGGGTTGGCCTGGGCCGCGACCGGCACCGGACCAAGTACGCCCGCGAGACCGGCGATGTCGCCGCTGACGGCAAACAGCCAGAAGAGGACGAACACGGCGGTCAGCAACGTGGAGCCGCGACGCAACATCTGCAATGACATCTATTGATCCTTTAGAGCGAGACCTTCGGCGATCTTCTGCTTCATCCGCCGGATGAAGCGATCGGAGGCCTTTGAGTCGATGCCGCCCGCGCGGAAGGCGTCCCGCCACTGCTGGTCAGTGAGCTTGTCGAGACGCTCGCACACCCAGCGGACGTCCGCCGGCCGGATGTTTCCGAATAGCGCCTTGTGACGGCCGCGGTACTCGAGGCGGACTCGTCCCTCCGCCACCCCGCGGATGAACGGCGTCTCCTCGAAAACCTCGATGTCCCCGCGCGGCGCATCGATGACTCCCGTTCGTCCGAATGTCTGGCCGAGGTCACGCGCCACGTACCACCGCTGGGCGTTTTCGAACGTGCGGTCGAGTTTGTAGACCACGTTCTGGGCATCCTTCAGGTCGGAGTTGCCCAGCATCGCCTGCAGGACGAGCAGGCCGTTCATCTGTGGGGTGCCGACAAAGGGATTCTGATAGTAGGACCACGGGGCGCCGGCATCGAGGCCGTGCAGGTCGGGCTTCTTCTCCCGGAACCGAGCCGGCAGCTGCGGGTTCGGGGAGGTCGCTTTGGAGGCGGCCCAATCTCCCAGCAGGTAGATGGGCGGCTGATGATAGCCGATTCCCCAGAGGACGCGTGACGCGACGATCTCGGTCCCCGCTTCGGGCGGGAACTTGGCGCTCCACTCCCGGTCATCGGGACCGATGACGGTGTAGCCCCGGCTGAACCCGCCCCGCTTGATCTCGATGACGGCGTATTTGCCGGCGGGATCCGGGGCCAGTCGGCTGCCGCCGACACCATGGAACAGATCGCGGTTCCGATCCGGCTGGATCCACAGTTGCGCCAGCTGGTCGGCCGTTGGCGGTCCGGGCAGCGTTGACTTCAGGGCGGACGCACCACACCCATTCGCCCCGAGCCCGATAGTGAGGGCGAGAATCGAGATGACAAGACGGCCGCGGATCTGGCTCACGTTGGCAGTCTCGGGCACTGCGCCTACCTTCCTGAAAGCTCAGCCGCGAGGTACGGCCGACCGGCAGACGAGCTGCAAGCGGTGGGCCACGGCTGAGGCGCCGACTATATCAGCGGTCAGTGCTCGGGGCGGAGTGCGGGGTGCGGGAAGCGGAGTGCGGAGTACTCGACCCGTCGCATCCCGCATCCCGCATCCCGCATCCCGCATCCCGCTATCGAGGCGACTATCTGAAATCGTGCGACTGGGGCTCCGGACCAGCGTCGACCAGGCTCATTACGCGTTCGGCCTTTACCGATGTGACGCCCTCCTGGATCTGCAGCACCCCCTCGACCAGCAGATAAGGCGCGCCGATGATCGTGCGGCGGTACTCGGTGAAAAGGTCCGGCCTGACGATGATGTTCGCAATGCCGGTTTCATCCTCCAGGGTGAGGAACACGAACCCTTTTGCGGTGCCCGGACGCTGCCGCGTAATGACCGCGCCTGCCACCCGCACCCTGCGTCCATGCCGGCCGCGCGGGAGGTCGACCGCCCGCAGCACACCGCGAAGCGCACACTCCGCGCGCCGGAGCGCCATCGGATGCGGTCCGATCGTCAGGCTCGTTCCGGCGTAATCCGCCATCAACCGCTCGGGGGCCGACATGGGGCGGAGCGGCGAGTCGTGTCGGGATGCGGGATGCAGGATGCGGCCTCCGGATTGCGGAGTGCGGATGGTGCTCATTCTGCC
>JACDBQ010000449.1 GCA_013694845.1 Acidobacteriota bacterium | reverse complement strand
TCGTTATCCGGAGCTGTGGCTCTGGATGCACCGCCGGTGGCGCGACGTGCCGGTGGCCGACCGCGTCGGCCCGATGTTCCCGGCCGGCAGGGTCGAAGCGGATGCGGATGACCAGGCCTGACGTCGTGTCGGCTCGACTCGTCGTGAGGATGCCCAACTGGCTCGGTGACGCGGTCATGGCGCTCCCCGCGCTCGCGGCCATTCGTCACGCGTATCCGGAGACCTGGCTGGCGATCGCGGCGCTACCGGCCGTGGCGCCGCTGTTCCTGGAGCAGACCGACGTCGGCCCGCAGCAGATCATCGTCCTCGAGAAAGATCGTGAGCGGGCGCTGATTCGCGAGGGCGCCTTCGACGCCGCGCTGTTGCTGACGAACTCCTTTCGAACGGCGTGGGTCGTCAAAGGCGCCGGCATTCGCGAGCGGTGGGGTTACGCCGCGGGAGGGCGTGGCCCTCTACTGACCCGGGCCCTGGCCCGGCCTCGCCGGGAGCTTCACCAGTCCGACTATTACCTGGAGCTCGTACGCGGGCTCGGGTTCGAGGCGCCCGCGCTCCTTCCTCGCATCCGGGTCACAGACGCCACGCGGCACCGCGCCTCCAAACTGCTGGAGGCACACGGGGTGACCGAGGGATCGGCGATTGTCGGCTTCGCACCGGGTGCTGCTTACGGGCACGCCAAGCGCTGGCCGCCGACCCGGGTGGCGGAGGTCGTCGGCCGGCTCGCACGCGAACGCGGTGCGGTGTGCGTGCTCGTCGGTTCGGACGCCGATCGCGACGCCGGCCGTGCGATAGAATCCTCGCTGCCTCCGGGCGTGCAGGTGGTGAATCTGATCGGCCGCACGGATCTGCGACTGCTGATGGGTGTGCTCAGCGCGTGTCGCGCCTTTGTGTCGAACGACTCGGGTGCGATGCACCTCGCGGCAGCGGTAGGCGGACCGGTGACGGCGATCTTTGGCCCGACGAACGAGCGCGCGACCGCGCCGCTCGGCGATCACGACGTCATCCTTCACCAGGTGTTCTGCCGGCCCTGCATGCTGCGCGAGTGCCCGATCGACCATCGGTGTATGAGGCGCATTGGCGCCGACGAGGTGTATAACGCCGTAACCCGTCGGATCGACCGACAGGCATGAGAGACCGAAAGAAGCAGACTCCGGCGGACCCCCGGCGGCTCATCGAGCTGATCGATGGCTTTGCCTCGTGCCGGGTCGCGGTGTTCGGCGATCTCATCGTCGACGAGTTCATTTATGGGGAAATCGCGCGTGTGTCTCGCGAAGCGCCCGTCCTCATCCTGAACTACGACTCCACCGAAATCGTCGCGGGTGGCGCCGGTAACGCCGCGCGCAACGTGGCCGCGCTTGGTGGCAAGCCGGCAGTGATTGGCCTGGCCGGCCGGGACGAAGCGGGGGAGCGGCTGGTGGCAGTGCTCGATGGCATGGACGCCGCCGGTGTCGTTCGGCCGCAGGCTTACCGGACCCCGACAAAAACGCGGATCCTGGCCGGCGGCATCCACTCCGCCAAGCAGCAGGTCGTGCGGATCGATCGCGCGGCCGCGGGCCGTTCCGGTGAAAGCCACCGCGAGTCGGTGGAAGGCAAGCTGGTTCGCGCCGCCGCGCGGTGCGATGCTTTGCTCGTCTCGGACTACGGTAGCGGACTGGTCTCGCCGCAACTGGTCGCCCGTGCCCGGAAGGCAATGCGACGAGGTGCCCCGCTGCTGGTCGACTCTCGTTACTCACTGCTCGGGTTTCGCGGCATCACCACGTGTACGCCGAACGAGTCGGAAGTCGAGCAGCTCTACGGCATCAAAATCGGCGAGAACCTCCGCGTGCTCGAGCGGGCCGGGCGCGATCTACTCGTGCAGACGCGCGCCCAGGCGGTGCTGATCACGCGCGGGAGCCGGGGCATGGCCTTGTTCGAGCGCGATCGTCCGACCGCCCATGTGCCGATTCACGGGTCGGACCAGATCGCCGACGTCACCGGCGCCGGCGACACCGTCATCGCCACCATGACGCTGGCGCTTGCCGCCGGCGCGACGTTCGTCGAGGCGACCCACCTTGCCAACTACGCCGGGGGAATCGTGGTCATGAAGCGCGGCACCGCCACCGTTTCGGCCGGCGAGTTGCGCGCCGCGGTGCTGTCAGACCTTGGTTGAAAAGATCCTGTCGCGCCCTGGTCTCGTCGAAGCGGTAGCGGCCGACCGCCGCGCCGGGCGGACGATCGCATTTGCGAACGGCATCTTCGATCTGCTCCATGTCGGACATGTTCGCTACCTGCAGGCCGCGGCAGCCGAAGCAGACCGCCTCATCGTCGGGGTGAACGACGATGCCGCGGCGGCCGCGAAAGGTCCCGGTCGGCCGATTCTGACCGCCGCGGTCCGCGCGGAGCTCGTCGCCGCCTTGCGCGGCGTGAGCTACGTCACGATTTTCTCCGAGCCGACCGTCGCCGAGTTGCTGACGCTGCTCGAGCCGGATGTCCACTGCAAGGGGACCGACTACACGATCGAGACAGTCCCTGAGCGGGACGTCGTGCGCGCCTACGGCGGACGGATTGCCATCGTCGGGGACCCGAAGGAGCACTCGACGCGCGATCTGCTCGCCAGGATCCGGGGATGAACATTCTGATCGTCAGGCTCGGGGCGCTGGGTGACATCGTGCATGCGATCCCGGCTGCGGCTGCGCTACGCCGCGCGTATCCGTCCGCACGGATCGACTGGCTCGTGGATGCGAAGCACCGCGAGATCCTCGACCTCGTGACCGCGATCGACCGCACGGTCGTCCTCGAAAAGGCGAACCTCCGCGGATGGATTGCCGCGACCCGCCAGCTTCGTGCGGCACGCTACGACGTGGCCGTCGATTTTCAGGGACTGATGAAGTCCGCGGTGCTGGCGCGCGCGTCCGGGGCGAAACGCGTGCTGGGATTCTCGATCTGGCACCTGCGCGAGAAGAGCGCCAGGCCCTTCTACTCGGAGTCCCTCGATCCGTCCGCGAGCTCGCCGCACCACCACGTCATCTCCAAGAACCTGCGTCTCGTCGAAGCGCTCGGCGTCACTTCGCCAGTCGTGGAATTCCCGCTCCGCCGCGTTTCATCGGCTGCCCTGGACATACTGACGGCCGAGGCCGGCGGCGCTTCTTTCGCCGTGTTGAACCCCGGGGCGGCCTGGCCGAACAAGCGGTGGTATACGGATCGTTTCGGTGAGCTCGCTGCCTTCCTGAAAGAGGTGCGCGGCCTGACGCCTTTCGTGTTGTGGGGGCCGGGTGAGGAAGCGCTGGCCCAAGCGGTGGTCGAGAGCTCGAACGGCGCGGCGCGACTCGCGCCGGCCACTCGGCTCGCCGATCTCGTCGAGATCTGCCGAAGCGCGTCGCTGATGGTCTCGGGCGACACCGGCCCGCTGCACATAGCCGCCGCCGTCGGCACGCCGATCGTGTCGATCTTCGGACCGACCGACCCGACGCGAAACGGTCCGTGGTCGCCGGACGACGTGGCGGTGTCGCGGTTCGCGGCGTGCGGATGCCACTACGACCGCCGATGCCGCCAGTCCGAGTGGTGTCTGACGACGATCCCGGTGGTCGAAATCACGGCCGCAGTCCAACGCCGTCTCGGACGGACGGAAGGTTCGAAGGCATGACAGCTGAGACCCAGACGCTGGAAGCCGGGAGCTGGCAGCTGGCAGCTGGAAGCTGGAAGCTGTAATGCTTACGAAGATTGCGCGGCTGCGTGTGCCGCTCGGGTTCCTGTTCGGCGCAGTGGTCCTCTGGCTGGCGCAGCCGACGCCCCGCACGCTCGTCGTCGGTGGGATCGTGGCGCTGGCCGGTGAGGCGATGCGAATCTGGGCCGCCGGTCATCTCGAGAAGGGACGCGAGGTGACTTCCTCGGGCCCGTACCGGCTGACACGACATCCGTTGTACCTGGGTTCCACCCTGATCGGCACCGGGTTGGCGATCGCAGCTGCGACGATGGCGGTGGCGGCGATCGTCCTCGGATACCTGGCGATCACCCTGGCGGCGGCGATCCGCACCGAAGAGACGCACCTGACCGAAAAGTTCGGCGCGACGTATCCCGACTACCGAGCAGGACGGATGAGCGTGACACGCAGCTACAGCATCGGACGGGCGATGAGAAACCGCGAGTACCGGGCGGCCGTCGGGGTCATCGCGGTATTGGTGATCCTTTTATGGAAGCTGTCCTTCGAGCCCTGAAACTCCCCATTTCAGACTCGACTCACAGGTCGACAACGTAGAATGAAGTCGGGGGCGGTTAGCTCAGTTGGTAGAGCTCCGGCTTTACACGCCGGCTGTCACAGGTTCGAGTCCTGTACCGCCCACCAACCTTCGCCTGCTGGGTTTACGCGCAGGCTACGGCTGGCAGGCCAGCCATGGGACGCATGAATCACGCGCCAGCTTCGGGTCGCACGCCAACCCTGGATTTGCGTCGGCCCGATTGGGATCGGTATAATTGCTGTCTTGGGCAGCCGTCGTTTGCACACCTGTGCGGGCGCCAGATCATCAGGGGTCGTAGTTCAGTTGGTTAGAACGCCGGCCTGTCACGCCGGAGGCCGCGGGTTCGAGTCCCGTCGACCCCGCCATTTAAGTGACACTATTCATTGGAGATAGCGGAATCACCCTCCGCCGTCTCCGAAATGTCTCCACAATTCCGGTGCACGCCGGAAGACTCCAGCAGACGAATCGCCCCCTCGAGCGCTGCCGGACTCAGGTGCATGTAGCGCTGAGTCGTGATCAGGTGCTTGTGGACGGCCAGTTCCTGGATCGCCCGCGCCGGTGCGCCACGCATCGCCAGATGTGAGCAGAATGTATGTCGCAGGCGATGTACGCCGCTCTCGCTGAGCCGCGCACGCCGAGCCGCCCGTTCAACGCAATGCTTCACGACGTCTGCGGAGAGCGGTGTGCTGTCCTCCCGACAGAGAACCCGTGCCGACCGCAGATGGCGATGTTCACGGAGTGCGGTCGCGAGGCGGACGGTCATCGGCACGTACCGGAGGCGCCCGCCTTTCGGTGCCGTGACGTGGCCCTTCCACTCGGATCGCTGGACGCAGATCTGCCGTTTGCCAAGATCCACGTCGCGCCACTCCAGCGCCATCATTTCCCCGCATCGCAGTCCGGCCTCGCCGCCGAGCAGCACGATCACGAGCGCGTTCGCATCGGTTGCCCTGGCCGCGTCCACCAGTTGTTCGTACTCCTCGGCATCGTAGAACCCCATTGACGGCTTCGGAACAGGCAGCAGCTTCACGGCGCATGGCATGCGCTCGATGACGTTCCATTCCACGGCCTTCTTCAACAGCATGTTCAACACCGTCAGCACGTTGTTCACGGTCTTCGGCGCCCGGTCACGAAGCCGGTGCTTGAGCCGCTGAACCTCCTCCGTGGTGATTGCGTCCAGACGCTTCGACCCCAACAACGGGACCAGATGGATAGTGAGAATCGTTTCCTTCGCGGCGATGCCACTGGGCTTCTGTCGGTTGGCCCGGGCATGCCCGTCAACGAATCGTGGGCCGAACTCGGCCAGCGTGGGTGCCTCCTTCTGAGACCGGAGCTCGGGCTGAGGTCGTGTGAGTTCGTTGAACCACTCACGCTCGCGCTCGACGCCCCAACGTTGAGCCGCCGACTTCGATGACAACGGAGCCCGGCTCCGTTCCCGATGTCGCGACCCGTCTGGCAGCCGGACGGTGATGTCCACCTCCCAGCCACCTCTCCTGTACGGTCTGACTGTTACGCTCATCGCCTACTCCTTCGGCGATGGCGCGCGCTTCTGGTTCAGCCAGTCTAGCAAATCGTCGGCGCGCAGGAGCACTCGTCGGCGAACACGAATCACGCCTGGGAGTTGTCGGCGCTCGATCATCGCGTAGATGGCTCGTCGTGTCGTGCGCAGAATCTCTGCCGCTTCGTCCACGGTCAGCAGAACGGGCAACGTGCCTCTCATGACGCGCCCCCCGTCCGGCCGGGATTCGTCGCTTCCTGGACATCCGGCGCGTGCCGCTCGAGCCACGCGTCGAACCACTGG
>JACDBQ010000557.1 GCA_013694845.1 Acidobacteriota bacterium | reverse complement strand
GCGCGGCGAGGGCGGGTCGAACGTCCTGATGGGGGACCTCGTGCTGACCGAGGCGGAGGTCAATCCCGTCATGTCGGCGCTGCTCGACAATGGCCTCGAGGTGACGGCAAACGCCGTCGTCGCCGGCTCGGCAAGGCAGCGGCCCCCGCCCTGCGGGAGCCAGGCCCGCAAAGCCGCTCCGACGACAAATGGCCGCCCGGTTCGACGCGGCCGGCCTGCAATCGCTACGGAGTGTGCAGCTTCCCCGGACCACCCTTCGTGCGTGGATCATCTGAGGGATTCACGTAGGTGATCGCCCACGGCCCGATCCCGTGCAGCTGGACGATCGTCTCCCCCTGGGTCCGGGCGAAGTGCCGCATGCCCGCCGGCATGAACGCGAACGAGCCCGCTCCGAGCGGCTTCTCCCCCGTACTGCTCACCGTCTCTCCCATGCCCAGCACGAACGTGCCCTGCAGGACCGTCACGTGTTCGACCACCGGATGAAAATGCGGCGGGATGCGGTAGCCATCCGGCAGCTTGATCCGGAGGGTAAACGGTCCCGCCTGGGCGGGGTCCCCCTCGAGGACGGCTGCTTGCGCACCCTTGGGCAATGACGGCGGTGCCGCCGCCCACTTCACGTCGTCCGCTGCGGTGATTCCATGGTCCTTTGACTGGCTGAGCGCAATCTGTGACGCCATTCCGGCAACCAGCAGGCCGACGCCAACGTATGAAGCAACTCCTCGCACGTGCCACCTCCTGAAGTGATGCTCATGATACTGCCGCCTTCCGCCAGGGCCGGGAGTCACTGGCCACGCAACCCCACCGTGACGCGGAACGAGCCCTCGTTATCCTGCAGATGATCGTCGTTGACACCCAGATACAGACGTCCGGTTGTCTGGACACGGTTGATGTTGCTACCGTCGCCGATGAAGAACGGCAAACCCTCGCCGATCCTGCCAATCAGCGCGCCCGCGGGGTGATTCGGCAGCAACGCACCCGGCGCCCGGCGATTCCCGCCTCCCGGACCTGCGCCATCGTCCGCCCCGAGACCCAGACGGACGGTACCGGTGGACGTGATTCGCAGCAGGTCGCCGGACCGCAGGTCGAGACCGGTATCGGTCCAGCGCTCGGAGGCGTTGACATTCACCACGATCGGCTGATCGAGACCACGGTCCTCCCCTCTGGCGCGCCCGCCCGCGGCCCCGAAAGCTGCGTCCGCCGGGGCAGAGAACTCCCGGCGTGCGACGAAGCCGTCACGGTTCACGTCCTGCTGGGCAAACGCACGGCGGGACCACCGCCACTCGCTTTCGGACAGCCGGTTGTCGCGATTCTCGTCGGCCGTGTCGAAGATTTCGGATCCGCCGGCACCGGTCTCGCCGGGCAGCTCGTTGCGGGTGAGGACGCCATCGTTGTTCCGGTCGAGCTCATCGAACCTGTCCGTCCGCCCTTGCCATTCACGGGCTTCGATCCGCCCGTTGTCATTCGCGTCCAGCGTCTCGAACCGTTCATCGCGAGGGCTGTCGTCGGCGAGGAACTCGGCGCGGCTCAATACGCCGTTGCCGTTGGTGTCGAGCGCGTTGAAGGATTGCAGGCCCCTGGTCCACTCGCCACGCTCGATCCGATTGTTGTCGTTGGCGTCGAGATCTTCGAAGCGATCCTGTCGCTGGGCAGAAGGATAGGGATCCGCATCGCCGAGAAATTCCGCGCGCGAGAGAATGTTGTCGCGGTTGCGATCGGCGCGAAGAAACGACCCGCGGTCATGGAACCATTCCGCGCGGGACAGGCGGCCGTCGCGGTTTCGATCGAGGTAATCGAATCCCTCCTCGGTCCAATCGTCGAACTCCTGTTCTGGCGGTGGGAAGTAGTCCTCGTATTGCTCGTCGGACCCTCCAGCGCCCGCCCTGAGCTCATTTCCTGACAATCTGCCATCCCGATTGCGGTCTCGATTGCGAAAGGATTCGGCGCTTCCCCGCCATTCCGCTGGCGTGATGACCCCATCGCCGTTCCGGTCCATTGCCCGGACCCGGGCGTCAGCCTGGCCCCGTCCCTGCCCTGCCGCGGCTACCGAGCCGAGTGGAAGAGCTGCAAGGATGCCTATTGCGAATACACGAGCTCGCATAATTTGCCTCCTGCCGTGCAGAGGCACGACGCGTGCCAGCATCGTCGATAGCGGTACGCTCGCGTCGTTACCGGCGAGCCTGCACCGCGGCGATCGCAGCCGAGATGTCGACGACGGGGCCGTTGAAGACGTCGGCGACAGGCATGCGCTCCTCCCACTTGTTTCCCGGCGGATAGACCGCCGCCAGATCCCACAGAATATCGGCCTGGACGCAGCAGTCTTGAACGGGCTGAGGAGAACGCGCATCCCTGGCCAGTTGTTTCGCCACTAGGTGCTCGGGATCCCAGTACTGACTGACTCGTCCATCTGAAAGCCGCCTCAAGATGAAGGTGCCTGGCGCCAACCGGTCAGTCCCGAGGATCGGCAGCCACACGCTGAAAACGCGAACCTTCGTTTGAGGATGACCGTCAAGAATTTTCTGGACTGCGGAGGCCCCCCGCAGACACGTCGCTCATGTCGGCGAGAGAAGCAGGATGATCCGCGTCTGGTCAGACGCCGCGTTGAAGTCCTCCTGGAATGTTCCGAACGTCGCCGCATCGAGGGTGGCCAGCGGTGGCTGGCCGGCAGGCACGTCATGGCGACCAAAGAGCCACCAGCCGCCAAGAATCGCGATCGTGCAGATCGTGGCTGCCAGGAGCAATCGACGACGACGACGCTTGATCTCCATGTCAGGGTAACCAGTCCGCCATCACGGTGGCAATCACCTGCGGAACGAAGACGACGAGCAGCACGATTACCACGCAGATCCCGAGGACGACCGAGGATCCGTAGCGGCGGGTTGGACATGCCCGCTGGGCATTTCTCCATTGGACTGCACCGATGCCCAGCAGCACCACCGACCCGGCGAGAAACCAGAGCCGGTGGGTGGCGACCACCGCGCTCAGGCTGGCGGTCGCCGCGGCCATGGCGAACGGAATCGGCAGACAACACAGCAGCGTGCCGATCGCACTCGCCGCGGCTGCGACGGGCGCGATCGTCTCCGCGTGTCTCATATCTGCACCCGGCCGAGCGACTGGAGGGTGGGGCATTCAGGGTTCGGCGAGTCTCCCAGCGCCCGCGTGCACGAGGAGAGATGCGCGGCGAGCGTCTTTCGCAAGGTGCGCAGTTGCGCGATTCGGCTGTCGACCTCGATGATCCGCCGATCGAGCAGGTCACAGACGCGACGACAGCCGGCGGGCCCTCGATGCTTATGTCCGTTCATCAGCTGGTGAACGTCTTCGAGCGTGAGACCAAGGGCCTGTGCCTGTCTGATGAAACCGACCTCTGCCACGACTTCAGGGGCATAGCGGCGGAACCCCCCGTCAGTACGCGGCGGCGCGATCAAGAGACGGCGCCGCTCGTAGTAGCGGATGGTCTCAACCGAGACACCGGTCAGGCGCGCGACTTCGCCGATTCGGTAGCTGACTGACATGATTCATCCTCTCCCGCGCGTCCGGGTGTCTCGGCCCGCCTCACCGCGGCGATCACGTCGCCCAGGCAGCAGGCACCGCGCGGGTTGCGGACATCGCAGGCACACCGGCGCGCCTCGATATGGGCGCGGACCCGTTGTACCGCACGGCTCGCCCCGACTCGCGCCATCTCGTCCCTGATCGTCGATTCGCTCTCCGCAAAGCAGTAGCAGATCATGCGTGCACCGGCCGGCTGCTTCTGCCAGACCGGCACGCGGATGTCGGTCGCGACGAACGTTCCCCCCGCATCGTCGAAGTAGACGACGTCGCAGCCCGGTTCGCCACAGAACCGGTGATGCGTCAATTGCAGCCGTGCGAGTGCCGTCTCCATCAGGAGCGCCTTCACGGTTTGCAGCTCCACCGTCGCGCCGGCCATCCCGCAGAGCGGACACTGACGCTCGGAC
>JACDBQ010000443.1 GCA_013694845.1 Acidobacteriota bacterium | reverse complement strand
TGCAGATCCGGCTGAAGCGTCGCATCGTCGATGATCAGCAGAAAGAGCCGGCGCTCCTGCAGGCCGGTGTTGCTGCGAACGTCGGGAGCGACGTCGTGGATCCACGGTGCAGAGGGGGCCTCTGGATCCGGCAGGTCGACCGCCTGAAAGACCGAGATCTGCTGGGGCTTTCCGTCCTCGAAGATCTTGAAGTCGGCAGGCGTCAGCCCCGTACCGGCCGCCGGTCCCGGTCGAGAACCGACACATCGCGGTGCACCAGATCCACGGACGAGCGGAATGTCGGTGGAGGCGGCTGCGCCTGGCGTGCCGCAACAGCGGACGCCACCAGCAGGACTGACGCCAGCAGGGTGATGAAGCGTTTCATGCACACGTCTCCGGCAGCAGGCAGGCTAGGCCCGAAGAGCATACATGAAAGGAGGGCGCCCACCGTGTTGCGAGCGCCTTCGATCAGTGTTGAACCGTGTTGACCCGTGGCCCTGAAACCGTGGCCCGTGGCCTTACTTGATGAACAGCATCTCCCGGTAAGTCGGGAACGGCCACACGTCGTGGGGGACGATGCATTCGAGGCTGTCACCGGCGTCGCGCAACGCGTTCATGGCGGGAACGACCTTGTCGCGGAAGTAGCGCGAGTGCTTCTCGGCGTC
The DNA here is from genome assembly GCA_013694845.1 of Acidobacteriota bacterium. GTDB lineage: Bacteria > Acidobacteriota > Vicinamibacteria > Vicinamibacterales > 2-12-FULL-66-21 > JACDCA01. Next base: position 4,267 of record JACDBQ010000443.1, on the reverse strand, counting down.
GCCGTTCATTTCGTGCTCCAGCAGCGCCTGCAACTGGTCGACCCGGACTTTGCACTCGTCGGTCGCACGGCAGATCTGGTCGAGCGCGCGACGTGACTCCTTGCTCGTCGCACCCGCCGCCTTGACCGCGTTCACGCTTGCGGCGAGCTCTCCCTGGTAGCGGTAGCCCGCCGGCAGCATGTAACGGTTCGCCATGAGCACCATGAGCTGCGCCTCGACGTTGATCGTCTTGTTGTACTGCTCGACGGCGATCTCGTAACGGGCGTGCCATTCGCGCTCGGTCAGCACGCCGTAGGTCTCGAAGGCCTTGACCACGTCGGGCTTCATCGCCTCGCCGTAGGCATCGACCGACGTGCGGTGATTCAGCAGCCCGCGCTTCGCGGCCTCTTTCTGCCACTCCTCGGAGTAGCCGTTGCCGTTGAAGATGATCCGCTTGTTGTCCTTCAGCAGCTTCACCAGCAGCTGTTTGACCGCGGCCTGGAGCTTCTTGCCTTCCTTGAGACCTTTCTCGAGCTCTGTCGCGCAGTAGTCGAGCGATTCGGTGACCGCGAGATTGAGCGCCACATTCGGCAGCGCGATGCTCTGGTTCGACGACACCGCCCGGAACTCGAACTTGTTCCCGGTAAATGCGAACGGGCTGGTGCGGTTGCGATCGCCGGCGTCACGCGGCAGCTTCGGCAGCACGCCAACGCCGATGTCGAGAATGCCCCCGCTCTTGGTGGTCTTCGCGCTCCCGGCCTTCTCGACCTGCTGGAAGATGTCGGTGAGCTGATCGCCGAGGAAGATCGAGATGATCGCCGGGGGCGCTTCGTTGGCACCGAGGCGGTGATCGTTGCCGGCGCTCGCGATACTGAAACGCAGCAGGCCCTGGAACTTGTTGACGGCGCGGATCACTGCGGCGCAGAAGACGAGGAACTGGATGTTCTCGTGCGGCGTGTCGCCGGGATTGAGCAGATTGTTGCCGAGCTCGTCGGCCATGCTCCAGTTGAGATGCTTGCCGGAACCGTTCACGCCGGCGAACGGCTTCTCGTGCATCAGGCAGGCCAGACCGTATTTCGGCGCGATCCGACGCAGCATCTCCATCGTCATCATCTGGTGATCGGTGGCGACGTTCGCGTTCTCGAAGATGGGGGCGACTTCGTACTGGCCGGGAGCGACCTCGTTGTGACGGGTCTTGAGCGGCACGCCGACTTTGTACAGCTCGCGCTCCACTTCCATCATGAACGCGAGGACGCGATCCGGGATGGAGCCGAAGTAATGGTCCTCCATCTCCTGGCCCTTGGGCGGCCGCGCGCCGAAGAGTGTACGACCCGAGTTGATCAGATCCGGACGGGCGAAATAGAACTGCCGATCGACGAGGAAATACTCTTGTTCCGGGCCGCACGTGGCGGTGACACGCTGCGCCTTGGACCCGAACAGCCTGAGGATGCGGACCGCCTGCTTCGAGAGGCTTTCCATCGAGCGCAGGAGGGGCGTTTTCTTGTCGAGTGCTTCGCCCGTCCAGCTGACGAACGCGGTCGGGATCACCAGCGTCACGCCGTTGCCGGTGACGAGCAGCCATGGAGGGCTGGTCGGATCCCACGCGGTATAACCGCGGGCCTCGAAGGTGGAGCGCATGCCGCCGGACGGAAAGCTCGAGGCATCGGGCTCACCGCGGACCAGTTCCTTGCCGCTGAACTCCGCGACCGCGCGACCGTCGGCCGACGGCGACAGGAAGGAGTCGTGCTTCTCGGCCGTGATGCCGGTGAGCGGCTGAAACCAGTGCGTGTAGTGGGTGGCGCCGTGCTCGACGGCCCAGTCCTTCAGGGCGCTGGCGATGATATCCGCGACGTTGGCTTCGATCGGCTCGCCCTGGGCCACGGCGCGCCGCAGCGCGCGGTAGACGTCCTTGGGCAGCCGCGCGCGCTGGACTTCTTCGCTGAATGTCAGTGAACCGAATTCTTCGGTGGCCTTGCGCTGCCCGGCCGGGCGGGGCTGTGCGGGGGCGATCGCCCAGTTGCTGATGCTGCGAATCGCGTCGTTCGACGAAGCGGAACCCATGTGTCTCAGTCCTTTCGAGGTCAACAAGAGTGCAAGTATGCGGACTGACGGCGCCCGCTTCAAGACAAAACGGCATTCCAGGTGAAAAATTCGTTGTATATACTTAACATCGTGAAACATATTCAGGACTACTATGCGCCGCTAATTGGTGAATTTGAACAGGTTGTACTCCTTTCGCTCCTGCGGCTCGGCAACGGCACGTGGGGGGCCGCGATGCGGCGCGACATCCAGGAACGCATCGGGCGCGAGCTGCCGGTCAGCGTGGTCTACGTGACGCTGCAGCGCATGGAGAAGAAGGGGATGGTCAAGTCCTACGTCGGTGAGCCGACGGCGGAACGCGGCGGGCGCCGGCGCCGGCACTACCTGATCGACACCCGAGGCGAACAGGCGCTGGGCCGCTCCTACCGCACGCTCAGGAAGATGTGCGAGGGGCTCGAGCAGAGGCTGGGCGATCTGTGAAATTGCGGAAGGCGGATTGCGGATTAGGGATTAGCGATTACGGATCAACGCCGCCCCCTGGGCTAGATGGTAGGTCATTCCCTCTCGAAGCACCGAAGTCGCGATGCCCGTGGCGGAGACGACGCCGCCGGGGTCAGGTTTGGTGACGGTGGCGCGCCGGGCATCGAAAATCACGACGGCACTGCGTCCGACCACCTCGAGCCGGCCCTCCCGCACGATGACCGCGGTCGCTTCGTCGATCCCGACGCCGATGACGGCCGGGTGGTCGAGCACTGCGCTCATCAACCGGTTGGTCCGTAGGCGCTTGAGGAAGTGCTGGTCGAAAATGCCATCCGTCCACAGACCGAGGCCTTTGGCGAGGACGGTCTTGCCTGAGAGAAGGGACTGCAGATCGGCGTCCCCGGTGATCATCAATCCCGACAGCACCGCGGCCCCGGCGCTCGTTCCGCCGACAACCGCTCCCGCGCGGTATCGCGCGCGGATCACGTCGTCCAGCCCGGTGCCGTCGATCGCCGTCATGAAGCGGTTCTGGTCCCCGCCCGGCATCCAGATCAGCGAGGCGGCTTCGAGCCTGGCCTTCGCCGCCGGATCCTTGAAATCCAGTTTGACCGCCGCTTTCGCCCCGGCATCGATCCACATCTTCACCGAGCTGTCGCCGGCGCCCTCGACCGCGGACGACTGTGGCAACACGACGACGAGGGCGTTGCGGCCGCCGGCCAGTTCCAGCGTGCGCCGAACGATCGCATCGGTCGTCCCCCCTCCGCCGACCGCGACGATTGCGCCGGCCGACTGCGCAGCCGCTGCACCCGGGGTCAACATCACGAGCAGAACCACCGCACAGCGAAGCACTCTGAACATGGAGGAATTGTACCCGCCTCCGAACCATCCAAAAAGCACGTGCCACGTCGCACGTCACGTCGCACGTATGACAACTGACAACTTGACGGCGGCAGGCAAACCAATGTATTCCATAGACCGTCTATGGGAAAGAAACGCAATGGCCGCGAGGACCTGCTCCCCGGCACGCTCGACATGCTGATCCTCAAGACGCTGTCCCGGCAGGTCATGCACGGCTACGGGATCGCCGACCACATCCGCCAGGTCTCCGCCGATGTGCTGAAGGTCGAGGAAGGCTCGCTGTATCCGGCTCTCCAGCGCCTGCAGTTGCAGGGTCTCATCAAGTCGGAGTGGAGACAGTCGGCCAACAACCGCCGGGCGCGTTATTACCGGCTCACTCCCGGTGGCCGGCGGGCGCTCGGCGAGTCGGAGTCGAGCTTCTCGCGGCTGATCGAGGCGAGCGCCCGAGTGATGAAACCCGCGACCTGATCCCCCATGGCCTTTCTAGGGAACGCTCGTTCGTCGGATCCACGCGTCATCCCCGCCGCGGCGATCGTCATGATGAGCGTCGCGATGGTGGCCGCGGTACGTGCCGGCGCGCCGCGCGTCGCGGATCGAGCACCCAGCACCCCACACCACACCCGACCCTCTAGAGTCCCAGCACGGTGTGCGGCACATACGGTTCTTCGAGTCGCCGGGCTTCATCGTTGGAGAGCACGATTTCGGTGGCTGCCACCGCTGCGTCGAGCTGCGGCAACTTCGATGCGCCCACGATGGGCGCGGCAATCCCCGGTTGCCTCAGGATCCACGCGAGCGCGATCTGGGCCGGCTGCACACCTCGCTCGCGGGCAATGTCTGCGACCCGGTCCGCGACGGTGAAATCCTGGGGAGCGTAGTACAGGTTGTGCGCGAAGCCGTCGGTGCGGCCGCG
>JACDBQ010000428.1 GCA_013694845.1 Acidobacteriota bacterium | reverse complement strand
AACTCACTGCTGTATCAGATGGAACTGGATACGGCCGAGATTTCCGCAACCTTAGGCAACGAGGCCGGCGCTGCGACGTGGCGCACTCGCGCGGCTGCGCGCAAAGACCGCATCAACGCGCTGATGTGGGACGAGAAGGCCAGTCTGTACTTCGACTACAGCTTCCAAAACAAGCGTCGCCGTAATTACGAGTTCGCGACCACGTTCTACCCGCTCTGGGTGGGGATCGCGGGAAAAGAGCAGGCCGCGCGCGTGCGCGCAAACCTGTCGAAGTTCGAGGCGCCGGGCGGGATTCTCACCAGCACGACGGTCACCGGCAGCCAGTGGGACGCGCCGTTCGGGTGGGCGCCGCTGCAGATGATCGCGGTCGAGGGACTTCGCCGGTACGGCTACGACGAGGACGCCGATCGCATTGCCGCGAAGTTCGTCGCGCTGGTCAACAAAGAGTTCCGCGAACACGGAACCATTGTCGAGAAGTATGACGTCCGCCGGAACGAGTCCGACGTCGCCGCAGGGATTAAGTTCGGGTACAGCGCGAACCAGGTTGGATTCGGCTGGACCAACGGGGCCGTCCTCAGGCTGCTGGCCGGTATGCGGCAGCCGGCGGGGATTGGCAGATAGGGGTCTACCCGTGCGCGCATTTCCGCTTGTTCTGACGACGCTTGTCGGCTTGCTGTGCTCGACAGGATGTCATCACGAAACTCGGACACCGGGGCCGCAGTCGGCCCGGCCTGCCGCCGCAGTGGAACGGGCAAGCCCCGACGGCAACGCGAAGAAATGGTGGAAAGAGGCAGTCGTCTATCAGATCTACCCACGCTCGTTCAAGGACTCCAACGGCGACGGCGTCGGCGATTTGAAGGGGATCACCTCGAAGCTGGACTACGTCAAGAGTCTAGGCGTCGATGTCGTCTGGCTGAACCCGGTTTTCACCTCGCCCAACGATGACAACGGCTACGACATCAGCGATTACCGGGGCATCATGCGGGAGTTCGGCACGATGCAGGACTTCGACGCGCTCCTCCAGGGGATGCACGACCGCGGCTTGAAGCTGGTGATGGACCTGGTCGTGAACCATAGCAGCGACGAGCATGAATGGTTCCAGCAGTCGCGCCGTTCGAGAGATAACCCCTACCGCAACTACTACCACTGGTGGCCGGCCGAAAAGGGCAAGCCGCATCCTCGCCGCAGCTTCTTCGATGTCAACGGCGATGCCTGGAAGCTGGACGGCCCGACCAACAGCTATTATCTCCACTATTTTTCGCAGAAGCAGCCGGATCTGAACTGGGAGAACCCCAGGCTCCGAGAAGAGATCTTCTCGATGATGCGCTTCTGGTTCGACAAGGGCGTGGACGGATTCCGCATGGACGTGATTCCGTTCATCTCGAAAGACACGACCTTCCCGGAGATGCCCGCGGAGTACAAGGAAGACTGGGGCAGGTTCTACGCCAACGGGCCGCACGTCCATCAGTACCTGCGAGAGATGAACGAAGCCGTCCTCAGCAAGTACGACGTGATGACCGTGGCGGAAGGAGCCGGGGTGACGGCGGCCGACGCGCTCGACTATGTCGATGCCGGCCGGCGTGAGCTCAACATGCTGTACCACTTCGAGGGAGTCTCCCTCGGCTACCTGCCGGACAGTCTGAAGGTGCCGGATCCCAAGGGCTACAAGCTCGTCGAGTTCAAGGAGATCTACAGCAAGTGGGACGGCGTATTTGCGACCAGGGGCTGGGGCTCGATCTATCTCGGCAACCACGACCAGCCACGGATGGCGACGCGGTGGGGCAACGACACGCCGCAGTGGCGCGACCTGTCGGCGAAAATGCTCACCACATTCCTCCTCACCATGCGCGCGACACCCTACTACTACGCCGGTGACGAGTTGTGCATGACCAACATCAAGTTCGACAACATCGAGGACTACCGCGACATCGAATCCATCAACTGGTATCAGCAGGTGAAAAACAAGGGTGGGGACCTTCAGGCGTTCCTCGAGGCCCAGAAGATCTCCGCCCGCGACAATGGCCGGACGCCATTCCAGTGGGATCAAACAGCGAAAGCAGGGTTTACGACCGGCACGCCGTGGCTCGAGGTGAATCCGAACTACACGACGATCAATGCAGCCGCCCAGGACGGCGGCCCAGATAGCTGCCTGAATTATTTCCGGAAGCTCGTGACGCTGCGAAAAGCGAATCCGGTCCTGATCTACGGGGAGTACGTGTTGCTGGACAAGGAGAACCCGACCGTTTACGCCTACACGCGGGAATTGGCTGGCCGGAAGATGCTCGTGCTGCTGAATTTCAAAGACACAACCGCGGCGGTCAACACGGGCTTCGATCTCAGCAAGGCGAAGGTCATCTTCGGCAACTATCCGACGCCATCGCCAGCGGGAAAGTTGCAGCCTTACGAAGCCGTGATTTACGAATTGTGACACTGAGGCGCGTCAACGGCATCCATGCTGCGCGATCTCTGCGAGGACGGATCTCGCGACTCCCATATCAGGATTGTGCTTCAGTACGCGCTGCAGCGCCGCCCGGGCACGTCGGCATCACCAACGGCACACAAGCCATCCGGGCGACATCTCCCATCCGTCCTTCGCGGTGTAGTAGTTGATGGGGGCCTGATAGAGGAACCCGTCGATCTCGAAAAGAAACGTTCGGCCACGCGTCTTGGAGCCGACGTAATACTTCAGCGGTTGGGAAGCGAGAGCACCAGCACACCAGTCACCGCGCGTCCGACATCAAAGCGGGTCATACCGAACAGCGGATGCTGCAGGTCAGGAAAGAGGTCGAACGCCGGCGGGACGAGGACAATTACCGCTCCAGCTTTCCAGCTACCGGCACCTGTTCAGTGCTGGCAGCCGGAAGCTGATACCTGATCAGAACGTGAACTTCAGGGCGAACTGGAAATTGCGCTGCAGATCGTTATTGCCGAACGCCGTTGAATTGATCCGGCCGGCGTTAGGGTTGTCGTTGCCCGGCACGCCGACTTCGGAGTCGGGGTTCCCGAGATTCACATGGTTGAAGAGATTGACCGCTTCGGCGCGGATCTCGAGTAGCCGGTTGCCCGTGACCCTGAAGTGTTTGAAGATCGACGCGTCCGTCCTCCAATACCCTGGCCCGCGCAGCGCGTTTCGCTTCATGTTGCCGAACGTTCCAGCGGCCGGCCGCGAGAACGCGCTGTTCGGCGAACCGATGGCCACTGCGTTGAACCATTCGTCGCGCGTTTGCGGGCCGTCGGGGTCCCCCGTCAGATTCGGCCGGTTGTTCCCTCCCGTGTCGCGGTCGGATCCTGCGTCCCGGTAGTTGACGCTGAACGGGAGCCCGCTTTGGACGAAGTGGTTCGCGTTGACCTGCCACCCGCCGATGATCGCATCCACGACCGGAGAGATCGACGACAGATACCGTCTGCCGTGCCCGACCGGTAGTTCGGCCACGAGCGACAGGACGACACTGTGCGTGCGGTCCCAATCGGCGGGTCCCTTGTTCATCTCCACGTCGTAGAGGAAGTAATCCCCACTTTCCTGCACCTGCCGCTGCAGCGTGTAATTCGCCTTGACGGAGTATCCGCTCGAGAACCGCTTGTTGAACTTCGCCTGCAGCGAGTCGTAGGCATTGTTCGCGCAGTTGCAGAAAAAGTCGATCCCCTGCGTCCAGCCGAACGCCCCGCCGAGACCGAGGTCATTGGCCACGCCACCGGCGAAGAACGGGCGGCGGTTGTTCTGGGGCACCGTCCCGAAGCCCACCAAGGTGGGCTGATTGATGTTGATGGCGGGGCCGTCCCCTGCGAACACGTTCCTGCCCCGGTTCCCGACGTACCCGGCTTCCACCGACATGCTGTCGGTCAACTGCCGCTGCACGATCACGTTGAACGCATCCACGGTGGGCGGTCGCTGCTTCTCCGGAAGGGCGCGTGCGAACACGCCGTTGGGCAGCGCGAATCGGCCGCTCTGCGGGACACTTGGGAACACCGGGGGGGGCGGGCCCTGCCCAAGCGTGAACACGCGGTCGAAATTCTCCGGCGCGTTGAGCTCCTGCACCGACAGCACCGGGAGGTTCTGGGTCACGCTGTGGCCGAAGAGCGATCCGAACACGCCGAGGTCGTAGCTGCGGCCGTACCCGGCTCGCAGCACGGTCTTGGTGTCGATCTGATAGGTCGCGCCAACGCGGGGCGCCCAGTTGAGCCGGTTCTCGACATCGCCGTTCAACCCGATGCCGCCCACGCCAGCCACCCGGATTTCCCCAGTCCCCAGATCCAGGAAGCCACCGTTCCCTGCTTCGTTCACCGTCTGCGGGTTGATGATGTCGAGCCGCAGCCCGTAATTCAGCGTGAACTTATCGTTCGTGCGCCAGGTGTCCTGTGCGTAGTACGCCGTGCGCCACTGCTGCTCGCGCGCGTCGGTATTCGGGCTGACGTAACGCCGCAGCCCGGTGACGTCGCCGAGAAGAAACGTGGCGAGGCCCATGCCGCCGCCGGCGGGTCCGATCGTGCGGTTGGGATCGAAGCTCAACTCCCCGGACCGATGGGCATCGCTTGGCACCCGGAGGTTATTGGCCCGGCGGATGTCCACACCGGCCTTGAAATTGTGATTCCCGAGCAACTTCGTGATGTTGCCGACCAGCTGCCACTGCGTTTCGTCCTGGTCAAGTGGGCAGTTGCAGCGATTGACGCCCAGGCCCGATCCAAACTCGAAGTTGCCTGGCGAGGTGTTGTCCGCCGCGCCCACGAACCCGGCCGGCAATCCAGAAGAGAATGTGTCTTCGAGATTGAGCCCGGGGATCCCGGCATCGGTGGCCGGAGAGGTTCCGAAGTCGAAGGGGAGCACGTTGACCTTGTACTTGAACCAGCCGAACCGGAAGTCCGCCAGCAGCGTCGACGAGATTGCGTTGTCGACGCCGTAAGCGAAGCTCTGGTTTTTCGCCTTCGACTGCCCGCCCAGGGTCACCACTTCCTGCCCGCCCCCCGGGCCGAATGCGGTCGGGCCGTTCCGGGAGAATCTCCCGAGACTGTAGCGGCCGAACGTATTCGTGGTGTCGTTGATCCTGCCGTCGATTCGCACGTTGAACGAGTTCTCGTCGAACGCCTCGGAGGCGGACGAAACGAAATTGTCCCTCGTGCCGTTTTCGGTACCGGTTGTGTTGGGGAGCGGAATCAGCCGGAGAATCGCCTGCGCCTGTGGAGAGAGACGGCCCGAGGGAATCACATTACCCTGGAACTGCGCCCGATTCGCCGGCGCGCCGCCGGACGGATCGAAGATGTTGATCCCATAGGCGCTGAGATCGCCGCCGCGTGCGGCCGCGGTCGGCACGCTCAGCAGCCTTGAACCGCCGACGGTGCTGCGGGTGCCCTGGTAGTCCCCGAAGAAAACACGCGGTTCGCGACAATTTTGCCGCCGAGGGATCCGCCGAACTGATCCTTGTCCGTCTTGGGCAGGTGCTTGCCGGTCAGCGGATCCACCTGGAACTGGGTAAACGGATTCCGCGCCTGGAACCTGTCGTCCTGGTGGAATTCAAAGGCGCTGCCGAACAACTGGTTCCTGCCCGACTTGGTCTGCACCGACACCACGCCGGCCGTCGCCTGCCCGAACTCGGCGTCGTAGTTCTGCGAGGTGATCTTCGTCTCACCAATCGACTCCAGCGTCGGATTGATGACGATGATGCCCAGGATCGGGTCGCGGTTTTCCGTCCCGTCGAGCTGATAGCCCGTCCCGCTGAAGTGCTGCCCGTTGACCATCGTCTGGGTGGAGCCTTGCGGGTTTTCGCTCGCCGCATGCTGCCACCCAAGCTGTTGTGTGCCCGGGGTCAGCAGGATGAATTTGGTGAAGTTGCGATCGAGCACTGGCAGATCGGTAATCTGCTTGGAATCGAAGTTGGTGGAGACGTCGGCGCGGTCGGTCTTGAGCAGAGGCGATCCGCCGGTGACCTCGACCTGCTCGGTGAGTTGTCCGACCTGCAGCTCGAAGTCGATCGGGGTCTGCGTGTCGATGCTCACGCGAACTTCACGAAGCACGGCGGTCTTGAAGCCCGCGATCTCGGCTTTGACTTCGTAGGTTCCCGGAAGCAGGCGGTCCTTGACGTAGTATCCGGACTCGTTCGATACCACCGTGTCGACCGTCTTGCGCTCGAGGCTCGTGACGGTGACGGTGGCGCCAGGCACCGCTGCCCCCGACGCGTCCTTGACGAGCCCACCGATGCTTCCGTACACCGCCTGTGCGGCGGCGGCCGAGGCGGACACGGCAACCAACAGCGCGCACATCGCTATCGCGAGGCGCATCCCGCGAGTGATCGTCGCCGGCACTGAAGACCAAAGCAAAGAAGCCATAGGGAGTCTCCGTCGTTCCCAGCCGCTGTCGCGCGGCTTCGAAAACTGCAGTCTGTCAGAGCTGTCTCACCCGAATGATGCTCTGCGCTGCGACGGTGTGCACCGTGCGTTGACACGGTTGACACACAATCTGGCGCATGCTAGCACCGTTTACAACGTCGTCAACACAAGAATGTCCGGGTCAGTGGGTCGGGTCGCGGGCTCGACGGTGAATTCCCGCGTCGGGTCCATGTAGGCTCTGCCTGGCGCACGACAGACGTTTCGGACTCTTTATGCTTCTCCGACTTACCGCCCTCTTCGTCGGTGCCCCCATTATTCTGGCGATCTCCGGCGTTTCACCGGACGTCAGTTTCCAGGCACCATCGGTCCTGATACCGAAGTTTCCCATGCCTCGGGGCGCCCTCGTGCTGACCCGTTCTATCCGCCCAGGTTCGTTCTTCGACGTCGTCGGCCGCCGCTCAGCGGTATTCGGCTACGAAAACAAGCCTCTGGAAGCGTGGGTGTATCCACTCAAGATCGTGGACGATTTCGGCCTGTCGTTTCG
>JACDBQ010000547.1 GCA_013694845.1 Acidobacteriota bacterium | reverse complement strand
GAGTTCCTGTGGAAGGTGGTCGAAGCCGTCATTCAGGCCGGCGCCACGACGATCAACCTGCCCGACACGGTCGGCTACTCGACGCCCGACGAGATCAGGGCGTTTTTCTCCGCGATCGTCGGCCGGGTTCCGAGCTCCGACCAGGTGGTGTGGAGCGCTCACTGTCACGACGACCTGGGCCTGGCCGTCGCGAACAGCCTCGCCGCGCTCGAGGGAGGGGCGCGCCAGGTGGAGTGCACGATCAACGGGATCGGCGAGCGCGCGGGGAATGCGTCGCTCGAAGAAGTGGTCATGGCGACGCGGGTTCGGGCCGATCGCCTGCCCTTCGAAACCGCGGTCGACACCCGCGAGCTCTACGCCTCGAGCCAGCTGCTGTCGAGCGTCACGGGAGAAGGCGTTCAGTCCAACAAGGCCATCGTGGGCCGCAATGCCTTTGCTCACGAGGCAGGCATCCACCAGGACGGCATGCTGAAGGATCGCCGGACCTACGAGATCATGCGCCCCGAAGAAGTCGGCGTGCCGCAGGCGACCCTCGTCCTGGGCAAGCATTCGGGCCGGCACGCGGTCCAACGTCGCTGCGAGCTGATTGGTGTCGTACTGGAACGCCGTGAGCTGGACGACGTGTATCGGGCGGTGATCGAGCGGGCGGAACGCGAGAAGGTGGTGACCGACCGGGACCTGTCAGCGATCGTGGCGCGGGTGTGTGGTGCGCCGGCCGCGCCGGCGCCGCAGCCGGTCTCGGACTTCGAGTCGACCCCGGCCGAAGTCGGCTATGGGCACGGCGTCTAAGAATGCTGAAGGCTGAATGATGAATTCTGAAGTAAGGGTCGAATACTGATTCAGCGTTCTGCGTTGCTTATTCGACCGTCACGCTCTTCGCCAGGTTGCGCGGCTGGTCGACGTCGCAACCCCGACGGACGGCGATGTGATAGGACAGCAGCTGGAGCGGCACCACCATCAGCACGGGCGTGATCAGCGGATGCGCGTCCGGCACCGTGATCAGGAAGTCGTGCTCGTCCAGCAGCCGCTGCATGGCGGTCTGCTTCTCGCTCGCGAGCGCGATGACGGAGCCGCCGCGCGCTTTCGCCTCCTGGATATTGCCGACCATCTTCTCGAACACGTGATCATCCGGAGCGATCGTCACGATGGGCATCTGTTCGTCGATGAGCGCGATCGGACCGTGCTTCATTTCGCCGGCCGGGTAGCCCTCGGCGTGGATGTATGAGATCTCCTTGAGCTTCAACGCACCTTCGAGCGCGATCGGATAGTTGATGCCTCGGCCCAGGTAGAGGAAGTCGCTGCGCTGATGGAATTTCTTCGCAATTTCTTCCGTTAGTGCATCGCTCTTCAGTGTCTGCTCGAGGAGCAGCGGCAGCTGCATCAGCCCTTCGATGTGCGGCCGTGCCTGATCCGGAGTCAACGTGCCCCGGATCTGACCGAGGTAGATCGCCAGCATGTGCAACGCGACGAGCTGCGACGTGAACGCCTTGGTCGACGCGACGCCGATCTCCGGACCTGCGTGGGTGTAGACCGTGCCTTCCGTCTCCCGCGTCGCCATGCTGCCGACCACGTTGCAGATGGCAATGCTGCGCGCCCCTTTTTTCTTGGCTTCACGGAGTGCGGCCATCGTATCGGCGGTCTCGCCGGACTGGGTGATGACGATCGCCAGCGTGTTCTTCGAGACGATCGGATCCCGGTAGCGATACTCGGAGCCGTAATCGACGTCGACCGGCACCCGCGCCAGCGACTCGATCATGAACTTGCCGACGAGCGCGGCGTGCCAGGACGTGCCGCACGCGAGGATGACGACGCGTTCGGTGGCGCGGAGCACGGCATCCGGGATCTGGATCTCGTGCAGGAAGACCTTCCCCGACTCCAGCGACGTGCGCCCAAGGACGGTTTCCTTGATCGCCATCGGCTGCTCGATCTCCTTCAGCATGAATTGCTTATAGCCCGCCTTCTCGGCCATGACGGGATCCCACGCCACCCGCGTGCTCTTGTTCGACACCGCCCTGCCGGCGTAGTCGGTGAATTCGACGCCCGACGGCGTGATCACGGCCATCTCCTCGTCTCCGAGGAACACGACGTCCCGGGTGTGGCTGAGGATCGCCGGGATGTCTGACGCCACGAAGAATTCGCCGTCGCCGAGTCCGACGACGATCGGGGGACCGTTGCGAACGGCGACGATCTTGTTGGGATCGTCGGCCGACATGAGGACCAGCGCGAACAGTCCTCGCATATAGAGAAGCGCTCGACGCGTCGCATTCTCGAGCCCGTCGTCCTGCATCTCGCGCTCGACCAGGTGCGCGACGATCTCGGTATCGGTCTCGGTGACGAACGTGTGCCCTTCCTTCTGCAGTTGCGCCTTGAGGTCGAGATAGTTCTCGATGATGCCGTTGTGGACGACAACCACGCGCCCGGTGCAGTCGATGTGGGGATGCGCGTTCTCTTCGGTCGGTCGTCCGTGCGTCGCCCATCGGGTATGGCCGATTCCGTACTCGCCTTCGAGCGGGTGATTGGCGATGACCTCCTCGAGCCGCGCCAGTTTCCCGGCGCTGCGGCGAAGCTCGATCGAGCCGTTGCGCACGACGGCCACGCCCGCCGAGTCATAGCCGCGATATTCCAGGCGCCGAAGCCCGTCGATGAGGATCGGCAGGACCTGTTTTTGACCGATGTATCCGATGATGCCGCACATAGGTTTCTCTGAAAATTACTGATCGTCAGTCGCAAATCGAGGGGCTGATTACAGATTTCGTCCGGCCGGACGACTTCGGTCATCTACCGGTGAATCGCAATTCACACTTACCGATTCTTCTTCCGTGATACCCAGCCTTCTTTGTTCGTCTGCCTGCCGCGCGCGATCGCGAGGGACCCCGGCGGCACGTCCTCGGTGATCGACGATCCTGCGGCGACGTACGCGCCCCTGCCGACGCGGACAGGCGCCACCAGCTGCGAATCGCTGCCGATGAAGGCGCCATCTTCGATGACGGTGGGGTGCTTGGCCACGCCGTCGTAGTTGCAGGTGATCGTGCCGGCGCCCACGTTCACCTTGTCGCCGATCGTCGCATCTCCGAGATACGAAAGGTGATTGGCCTTCGAGCCTCGGCCCAGCGTGGTTTTCTTGAGCTCCACGAAGTTGCCGACGTGCGCGTCTTCGCCGACGACCGACTGTGGACGGATGTGCGCAAACGGCCCCAGCCTGGCCCCTCGCGAGATGTGAGACTCGACGATCACGCAGAAGTTATTGATGATCACGTCGTCATCGACCCGCGAGTCGACGATCCTCACCCCGGAATGAATGACGCACCCGGTTCCGACGACCGTCTGACCTTCGAGATACACGCCGGGATGGATGGTCGTGTCGGGCGCGATCGAGACGTCGGGGCCGATGAAGGTCGTGGCCGGATCGACGATCGTCACCCCGGCCTCCATCAGTCCCTCATTCCGAGATGTTTTGAGGATCCCAGTCACGTCTGCCAGCTCCCTCCGGCTATTCACCCCGAGGATCTCCCGGGAATCCCGCGCCACCACTGTTTCCACCAACAAGCCGCGTGAGCGGTAGATCGCGACCAGGTCGGGCAGGTAGTACTCACCCTGTGCATTCGATGCGCCGATTGCTCTGAGCGCACCGAACAGCGGCGGCAGGTCGAACACATAGATGCCGCTGTTGATCTCCGGGATGCGCTGCTGCTCGGGCGAGGCATCCTTGTGCTCGACGATAGCGATGATCCGACCGCGTTCGTCGCGGACGATGCGCCCGTAGCCGCGGGGGTCGTCGACCACCGCCGTCAGCACGGTTGCGGCTGCTCCCCGTTCGGTATGCACCCGCACCAGTTCTTCGAGTGTGGTTGGACGTAACAGCGGAACGTCCCCGGACAGCAACACGACCGAGCCCTGACGTCCGCGCAGCATCGGCTCTGACTGAAGCAACGCGTGCCCAGTGCCGAGCTGCGGTTCCTGCTTTGCAAACAGCAGGCCCAGCCGTTCGTGCAAGGCGGTTTGAACGGCTTCGGCGTGATGACCGACGATTACGGTGGTTGAGCGTGGGGAAAGCGTGTCCGCGGCGCGAAAAACGTGTTCGATGAGGGGAAGCCCGCCTGCCCGGTGGAGCACCTTGGGCAGAGCGGACTTCATTCTCGTGCCCTTGCCGGCAGCCAGGACCACGATATGGACGTCAGCCATGCCCCAAGTTTACCGTCCGGCGGGGTTGGGGCCTGCGTTGGGTGATTGCGTTGGGGTC
>JACDBQ010000545.1 GCA_013694845.1 Acidobacteriota bacterium | reverse complement strand
GTCTCGAGCTTCTCCGACATCGCCTTTTCAGCGACGGCGCGCGCTTCGGCGTAGCGGCCCGCGCCGCGGAGCGCATGCGCCAGATTTGACCGCGGGAAGGCATGCACGGGATTTCGCCGCATCGCGTCTTCCGCCTCCGTCGCCGCTGCGGCGTAGTCCCCCAGCCGGATCAACAGAAGGGCGAGCGCGTTCGATGGCCGGTAGTCGCGCTGGTAGGTCCGCTTCCACACTTCGAGCGCTTCGCGCGCCTTCAGCTGATCGCCGGTCGCGCGGTCGTGGTACTGATACGTGATGAACAGGCGTTCGCGTTCGCTGACCCGGTCGCGGTGCTCGTAGGCGAGCCGTGCATACTCCTCGCTGCGCCCCGTCTCGCCGAAACCGCCGTAGATGCTCGAGAGCGTTGTGTGGGCGAGCGCGAACTGGGGATCGATCGCGATCGCGCGCTCGAGTAGTTCAACTGCCGGGACCTCGTCGCCCGCGGCCCGCCGCGCCACGGCCTGGGTGTACGCCTTGAGCGCCTCCAGCGAAGGTGTGGTCGCTTCTTCGATCGGGGTGTTGTTGCGCGCAAGGGACGCGCCGGATTCGCCAAGGGACGTCCGGATGGCGGACGTCAGTTGTCCGAGCGCCCGCAGCACGTCTTCCTTACGCTCGACCTCGACGCTCTCTTTGGCGATCGGCGCGTCGTTGTAGCAGTCCGTCGCGGCGAGCGCGACAACGGTCGTGCGGCCCACCGCCGACACGCTGCCTTCGAGCATCGCCTGCAACCCCAGCCGCTGACAGAGCTGTGCGGCGACCTCGTGGGTCATGCGCTCGTCCGGCTTGCGGCCCATCAACTGCAGCGTCCCGTTGATCCGTTCCTCTGATACCAGATCGAGGTATGGCGATTGCGCCAGGTAGACCGAAACGGCCTGCCGCAGCGTCCCGTCGAAGTCGGGATCGGCGGTGCCGTTCGAGATGTCGCTGACCAGGATCGCGCTGCGCTCGACGACGGCCGGGTGCGCCGAGGTCCACCACCATCCGGCGGAACTCAGCATGGCCAACAGCACGATCGCACTGACGCCGACGAACATCGCCGTTCGGCGGGTGCCGCCCGAAGGCGGAAGCCACGCCAATATGGACGATCCGGATGGCGAGCGGACGTCGATCGCGCGCCGCGCGCGACGAAGCTCTTCGAGCAGTTCCGCCGCTCGTTGATACCGTCGATCGGGCGCCCTGTCGAGCGCCCGCAGAATGATCGCTTCGAGAACCGGCGGAATGCTGGCGCGGACGCTGCGGGGCCGGACCGGCACCCGGGTGCTGATGTCGGTCGTAATCTCGGCGAGCGTCGTTCCGCCGAACGCCGGCGTTCCGGTCGCCATCTCGTAGAGCAGGGCTCCCGTGGCGAAGATGTCGCTCCGCGCGTCCGCCGGTGAGCCGGCGACCTGTTCCGGGGAGAGATAGGCGTGGAAGAACTCCCCGGCGACGCCGGCGCGAATGGCGGGCACCGGCGTGACGGTCGTCGTGTTCGACATCGAGCTGCCAGGACCGCCGGCGTCCGGCGATGCCACGGCGCCCGCCGCGCCGAGCTCGAGCAGCTTGGCGTGACCGTCGTTGGTGATGAAGACGTTCGACGGTTTGAGATTCGCGTGGACGATGCCGCGACGGTGGGCGGCGAGGAGCGCGTCGGCGATCTGGATGCCGATGTCGATCACCCGATCCGCCGGGAGTGGACCGTCGGCTGCAACCGCGTCGTCGAGCGCGCGCCCTTCGAGCAGCTCGCAGACGAGAAAGGACTGGCCATCCGCCTCGCCGGAGTCATGAACGGTGCAGATGTGAGGATGGGTGACGAGCGAGGCGATGCGCGCCTCGCGACGAAAGCGGTCCAGGGCACCCGGCCGGGTCACTTCCTCGGGGCGCAGGAGCTTCAGCGCGACGTCCCGCTCGAGCCGCAGGTCGCGCGCGCGGTAGATCTCGGACGGACCGTCGCGGCCGATTCTCGCCAGGATCTCGTAATGCGCCACGCGCCGGGGAGTCGTCACGGGATAGTGGTGGTGCGCGCGAGCCGCGCGTACTCGGCCCGTGCGGCGACCAGGGGAGGCAGATCCGGGTCGGCCCCCTTCCAGATGGTGAAGAGCTCCTCGTAGGCGCGCCGGCTGGCGGCGAGGTCGCCGGCGCCCGCCTGCGCCCGGGCCATGCCGAGTTGCGCGAGCGGAACCAACGGGGCGAACGGATCTACGCCGCGGTGGTCGAGAATCTTCCGGTACTCGCGGATCGCGTCGGCGTACGAGCGCTTCAGCATGAACGCCTCGGCGCGGAGATACGGCGGCACCAGCCCCGCCACCGTGCCGAGCTCGGTCTGCGTGGCGGCAGCCAGCGCAGCGACCGCGTCGTCTGCTTTGTGCTGCCAGAGCGCGATGGCCGCACGCGTCACCGGCCCGAGGACCGTCCGCACGAACGTGGCTTCCGGATAGCTCCGCTCGGCGCGGGTCACGAGTGGCAGGGCCTCGGCGCTCAGACCGGCCATCGCCAGCGCCGCCGCCGCGCGGAACCGCGGGATCGTACCGGGTCCATCGGTGTCGCCTTCGACAAGACCGAGTGCGCGGCGGACCGCCGCCGCCCCGGCCTCCGAATCTCCCGACGCCTGAGGAGCCCTGGAACCGTCGAACCCTGGAACCTCGGCACCCTGCCGAACCTCGGACCCCTGGAACCCCGACCGATATAGCGCTTCAGTCCAGGCCAGCTGCGCCACGTTGCCCGACGCCGTCCCGCGAAGACCGCGCGCGACGGCCATTTCGGACGCCTGGCGATCCAGCTCACCCGCGTCCCGGAGCCGGCCTTCGTAGGCGGCGACCTGTGCCTCTGCCGACACCAGATCGAACTCGCGCGTGCGATCCTTCGCCCAGGCGAGGTGGGTCGCTGCCGATCCATCCCCGGCCAGGACGCCGAGCTGGTAGAGCGTGCGTCGTGTCGGCGTGGTCTCGATCCTGAGCGCGACGGCCTTGTCACCGATCTCCCGCGCCTCGCGGTATCGTCCGAGCGCCCGGTAGGTGACCGCGAGATTCGAAAGCGGAAAGGCGTGATCGGGACTGCGTCGCAGCGCTTCACGCGCTTCCTGCTCGGCACGCTCGTAGCGCCCCATGCGGTTGTGGATCAAAGCCAGCGCGTTGGCCGGTCGCGATTCGCGGGGGTAGGCCGCCTTCCACAGCTCGAGCGTGCTCGCCGCTTTCTCCTCGTTCCCGGTCACGCGATCGTGGAACTGATAATTGATGAACAAACGTTCGCGTTCGCTGACTCGCTGCTGCAGCCCGAACGCGAGGCGCGCGTACTCCTCGCTCCTGCGCCATTCGCCGATGCTGCCGTAGACGGTCGAGAGCGTGGCATAGGCGGAGGCGAACTCGCGGTCCATCTCGATCGCCTGATTGAAAAAGGCGATCGACTCGAGCTCGCGCCCGCGCCGTCTTTCCTCGAGCCCCAGCGCATACGCCTTGAGCGCCGTCAGCGACGGGGTCGTGGCCTGCTCGATCGGGACGTCGAAGCGCTCGATCGACGGCAGCGACTCACCGAGCGTCGTCCGGATCCGGGAGGTCATCGAGCCGAGCTCGCGCAGGACGTTCTGCTGGTTCGTGGCTTCGGCCTGCTCACGCGCGAGCGGTTCACCCGTCGCGCAGTCGGTCGCTTCGAGTCGCAGGACGTAGCTGGTGCCGAGAAGCGCAATCGAGCCTTCGAGCATGGCCTTGAGGCTCAGCCGCTGGCAGACTTCCCGGGAGATCGCCCTGGTGAGTGGCTCGTCTTCCTTCCGACCCATGGAGGTCAGCGTTTCACGGACGCGCGCGTCGGGAATGATGTCGAGGAACGGCGACTGACCGAGCTGCACTTCCAACGCGGTGACCAGGGTCTCGTCAAACAGCGGTTCTCCCGTGGTGTTCTGGAAGCCCCCGACCAGGATCGTGTCGCGGTCGGTCAGGGTCCCGGCATGCGGTCTCATCCAGGCGTATCCCGCGATGCCGGCGAGCAGCACTGCGCCGGCGCCCGCCGCTAACGGCCACCGGATGCGCGAACGCATCGCCTTTGCCGAGAGGGTCGCCGCGCCGAGCGGTGTGGATTCGCCGGATTCTTCATCGAAGCGCTGGAGCTCTTCCCGGATGTCGACCAGCAGCTCCGCGGCCGTCTGGTAGCGATCGCCGGGATCCGTCGCCATCAGCTTCAGGATGATCGTCTCGACGTGCTCCGGGATCGCCGGGTCCACCGTCCGAGGCGGCAAGAGGATGCCGTTGACGATCCGCATTGCGATCATCGCGAGATCGTCCCCGCCGAACGCGCGCCGTCCGGTCGCCATCTCGTACAGGACGCTGCCCAGCGAGAACAGGTCCGATCGCGCATCGAGCGATTGGCCGTGCGCCTGCTCGGGCGACATGTACGCCGCCGTGCCGATCGCCATCCCGGTCGCGGTCAGGTCAGGCGGGCCGGCTGCTGCGATCGTCGGGGACGAGGGTGTGATGGTCGCCGTCGCGGTGGGCGGGTCGGCCGCGGTCGTCTTCGCCAGGCCGAAGTCGAGCACCTTCAGGTGATCGCCATAGGTGACGAAGAGGTTCGCCGGCTTGATGTCGCGATGGATGATGCCGCGCCTGTGTGCCGCGTCCAGGGCATCCGCAATCTGGCGGGCAAGGTTCAGCACGCGATGAACCGGCAGGGGACCGGATTCGATCAACTGCCGGACGGTGTGGCCCTCCAGCCGCTCCATCGCGATGAACGGCTTGCCGTCATGCTCCCCGAGCTCGTGAATCGTCGAGATATGGGGGTGCTGCAGCGAGGACGCAAGGCGTGCCTCGCGCTCGAACCGGGCCAGCCAGTCAGGCGAGGTGTGCGCGTCGGTGCGCAGGAGTTTGATCGCGACTTCACGGCCGAGCCGCAGGTCCTCGGCTCGATACACGACTCCCATGCCGCCTTCGCCAAGGCGGTCGAGAAGCCGGTAGTGTGAGACGACGGTCGGTACCATTTGGAGTGCCGCCGCGGAGGCGCTGAGTGGAAGCCGGTGAAGGTCCTCATTGTATCAGGTGACATGGTACCAACCGGACCTCCCCGAGCCCGTGCTCCGGCCAGTCACGCACCCCGGGGAGACCCTTGATTGCCGGGGCGCTCACGCTTCTTCACTCCAAACTCACACTCTCCTCACGACTCGATGCGAACGCCGGCGTATCGTGCTGCCTGCCGCCGCGTATCACGGCGGGCACACCGGGGAGAGTGACATGATCGCCATCGTGACGTCCGTGATTCTGACCACCTCGATGTCAGCGGCAGCCCCTCGCGTCGCCCACCCGGGTCCGCCCCCGCGCGGG
>JACDBQ010000390.1 GCA_013694845.1 Acidobacteriota bacterium | reverse complement strand
GCAATCACCTGCTCGATCTGGATCCCGGCATCGCGCGACTGCAGCAGAAGCAGGTTCTTCAAGAAGAGACCGCCGCCGACGAGCAGCGCGAACGCGAGCGCGACCTCGCCGACGACGAGTCCGTTGCCCATCTGCCGCCCCGTGCCGCTCCCGTTTCGGGTGTCTCCTTCCCGGACGGACGCGGCCAGTTCGCGCGTCCGCATCCTGACGAGCGGCCAGAGCCCGCAGCACACGCCGACCGTCGCGGTGACGGCCGCGGCAAACAACACCACGCGGCTGTCGATCGCGATCGTCGCTGCGCGCGGAAGCTGGGTCCCGGCGAGGACGATGAAGGTCCGCAGGAGCCAGAAGGTGAGCAGCAGGCCGATCGCCCCCCCGACCGTCGCCAGAATGGTGCCCTCGGCGATCAGTTGCCGCGCGAGATCCCCCATCCGTGCACCCAGGGCCAGCCGGATCCCCAGTTCACGCCTTCGCGCCAGGCCCGCCGCGAGCAACAGGTTGGCCACGTTGGCGCACCCGATCAACAGCACCGCGATCACGGCTCCGAGCAGCATCCGCAACTGCGGCCGCACGGCGCCCACGACCACTTCGCGATAGGCCTGGACGTCCACCCCATGATTGCCGCCGAGCTCCTTCGCGAGCGCCACGCCGATGGCGCGCATCTCGTTGGCCGCGCGCTCGACCGTGACGCCCGGCTTCATGCGCGCATAGGTCACGAGAAAGTGGTTGCCGCGGAGTGCCGGGTCCAGCTTCAGGGCGAGCGGAACGATCGCGTCCGCGCGGCGGTGCGAGAAGTGTTCCGGCATGACGCCGATCACGTCGTACGGCTCACCGTCGAGCGTAATCGGCTGGCCGACGATCGATGGGTCCCGCGCGAACTGCCGTGTCCAGAATCCGTGCGTCAGAACGATCACCTTCCGACCGTTCGGTTGGTCCTCCTCTTCCGAAAACCACCGGCCGAACATCGGTCGAATGCGGAACACGTCCGCGAGCGACGCGGTCGCCGCGAGCGCCGCCACCTGCACCGGCTCACCGCGGCCCGACAGCACGAACCCCGCCTGCATCGATCCACCGATGGCCGAGAACACCTGGTTCCGCGCCTTCCAGTCGTGATACTTGGGGAACGATGCCGGGCAGGTGGCACAGGCGGGCTGGGTGTCGTAGACGATGGCCAGCTGTTCAGGATCAGGAAACGGCAGCGGTTTGAGCAACACGTTGTAGAAGATGCTGAAGACGGCCGTTGTGACGCCGATGCCCAGCGCGAAGGCCACGACGGCCAGGGCGCTGACGAGAGGGGCGCGGAGGCAGGCGCGCACGGCGTGACGAAAATCCTGAACCAGTCGTGACATGAGGACGCTCCGCCGGGTTTAGCCGGGATCGAACTTCATGGAGTTGGCTCTGGGCTCTGGGCTTTGGACCCTAAAGCCTGGAGCCAAGAGCCTATCCCCGTCGCACCCTTCCGAGCAGGTCCTGGAGGTCCTTCGGCAACGGGGCTTCGAAGGCGAGCTCCCGCTCGTCGACCGGGTGATCGAAGCCGAGCCGAAAGGCGTGGAGGGCCTGCCGGCCGAACGGAATCGACCGGAGCGCCTCAGGGCCGTAGACGTAGCGCTCCTCGCCAACGAGCGTGTGCCCCCGCAACCGCGCCTGGATCCGAATCTGGTTGCGCCGTCCGGTGATCAACCGCACCTCGATGAGCGCGGTGTCGCGAAACGCCTCGACCAGGTGATATTCGGAGACCGCCTCCATGCCGTTCGGATCACGGGGATGGGTCTCCTTCTGGATCAGCGCCTTCGTGTCCCAGACGAGCGTATCCCGCCAGGTGCCGGAGCTCGGCGACGGACGGCCGTAGACCACCGCCAGGTAGACGCGCTCGGGCTCACGGCGGGCAAACTGCGCCTTCAAGCGGCGCTGAGCACTCGGATCCTTCGCGAACACCACGAGGCCGGAGGTGTCCTGGTCGATTCGATGCACGATGAACGGGCGACGCTTTCCGTGCGAGCGCAGCCGATCCTCGATCTGCTGATACACGGATGGGGCCTCCACCTTGCGTTCGAGCGGGACCGACAACAGTCCCGCCGGCTTGTTCACCACGATCAGCACGTCATCTTCGAACACGACGTCGAGGTCAGCGGACGGTCCGATCCGCGGCCGGCGGGTGGCGCTACCCGGGCGGTCGATCCATAGCCGCACGACATCCCCGGCCACGAGCCGCCGGGCCGCCGCCGCCAGCCCGACTTCCGCGCCGTTCACAAACACCTGCCC
>JACDBQ010000372.1 GCA_013694845.1 Acidobacteriota bacterium | reverse complement strand
CCTCCATGCGCTCTCGCGTCCAACGCCAGACTTTTGTCGATCCCTTAAACGTGTAGGTCAGATTCGGGCGATCTGGGTTCGGATTGAGCAGGCTCGTCAACTGGTAGTGGCGGCCGTTCTCATCAATGAGCGAGTACTGCTCGTCCGCGTTGAGATTTGGACCATAAATCGCATTCCACGTCGCCGGTTTGTCACCTTTCTGAAAAGCCAGAATCACATCGTGGCTCGTCGCGAACCGTGTAAAGGCATGACCCTTCGGATGCGAACCACGCCATACGATTTCATTCCGAAAGTTAGATGGACCGAAGACAGCATCCATGAGCATCTTCAGGTAGTGGCTGGCGGTAGGGTCGCAGTGCAGGTAAATGCTTCCGGTCGGCTTTAGGACGCTGCGCAGCTCCACTAGGCGCGGAGCCATCATGGCGAGGTAGGCCAGCATGTCGTTCTCGCCGAGTAACGTCCTGAACGCCTGGAGCGCCTGAGAGACCGCGCCGCCAGCCTCTACGACCTGATGGTAAGCGGCCGCTGCGGACTCATCCCACTGCCACGTATCTTCAAAGGCGCGGATCTGTGACGCGGATCGCGTACCGCTTTTCTCGGCAAACAGCACGTTATAATTCGCGTTGCTGTTGAATGGGGGATCGAGGTAGACGAGATCGACGGACTCGGTTTCGACGTACCGCTGGAGCACGTCGAGGTTGTCGCCGTAGTAAAGGCGGTTCATTGGCCGCGATTCGGCCTATCGACGCCTGTAGAAGAATCCGCCTCCGCCGAGGAGCAGAATGACGACGATGATGATGAGTAGGGTGTTTGTGTCCATAATGCTGGAATACTACGCCCCCATTAATGGTCTGTCAAGTAAATAGTTGCCCTACCGAGGGAAACTGAATTCGGGTGAGCGTCGCGTTCCTTCTGCGTGAGTCAACCCAGGTACCCTCCGCCAACGAGCGCCACGAGTGGTGCGACTGAGCCGAGCCGGCGATTGGCGTCGATACGATCGAGCAACCAAGCCGCAAAATCGAAGGCCGCGCGCGATCCCGTCCCGGACCTCCTCCTCGATGAGGGCTGGCAGGTAACTGCCCCTGCGTTCGTTTCCGCGCTGAGTGGGCTGAACAATTCGAATGTCGCCGAGCTGCGTTGAGGAGAACCGACGCATGATCCTGCTCGATGACGAGATGATGACCCTGGAGCTCGCTGCCAATGCGACGCCTACGTTCACAATCGTGCCAGTAGTATTGAAGAGGAGACCGAGCAATACGATCAGTAGCGCCGGCCGTTCAGCCGCGGCTCGACGAACTGGGGGAGGAACGCCAAGAAGAACAGCGCGACTTTCGGGTTAAGGACGTTCGTCACGGCTCCCTGCCAGAACACTTTCGCCAAGCCGCCAGACGGTGCCGTATCCGCCAGCGTTCTCTCGTTGCTGAGCCAAGTCCGCGCACCGAGGTACACCAGGTAACTTGCACCGGCATATCGCAGCGCAACGTGAGCGGCAGGCACAGCTGCCAGCATCGAAGCGAGACCGACTGCCACCAACGTGATGTGAACGACAGTGCCTGCGGCTATGCCGAGTGCGGACACCACACCAGGCACGCGTCCTCCACTGGTGGCACGTGCAGCGACATATGCCATGTCAGGACCGGGTGTGAGGTTGAGCGCCAGCCCGGCGAACACGAAGATGACCAGCGAGGAGAATTCCATCAGAGCGGCGCAATCGGGAGCACGAACACAAACGAGAACGACCACGGGCTCGCGTCGTCGACGAAACGGACCCCGTTGAGGCGGTCGCCCTTTCTCAGCAAACCGGTGCCAACGTAATCAAGTGAGCCTTCCAGTTCCACTCCTCGGAGCCAGCGGCCCTGCGGAAGCCAGTTGAAGACCGCCAGGCTCGTATCCAGTTCGACATTCAACTTGTGCGTGTACGCCCGGCGATCGGTCGGCCGCTGGGCGGCACTGAACTTGTCGACGATGTCAAAGTGGGAGCTGACCCAGCCGCCCGTCCGCTCCGGCCGTAGCCAGATGAAGTTGATCTCGAACTCGAGCTCGGGCGTGCTGTCACGATCGAACGGAAGAAAGATCGCTTCGACTGTGAACTCGAGCCACGGCGCACGCGTGGGCAACCCGACTGAGACGATCACTTCGAACTCCGTCTCGCGCCGTTCACGCGCGGTCGTTCCCTGTTCTCCAGCGATCCGCGGCGACCCGAACAGGTTGGTGAACGTGACGGTCGGTTCCACCTTCAACTTTGGTGTGCAGAGGAGGTGGCAGACGGGCGGCGCCTGCGCGAAGACCTGAGGTGTCCCCAGTAAAGCAAAGCTGAGGACGAGCATCGCTCTCACGCGCCCTGCTCCGTCCTCGTGGTGTCGTTGATCATCACGATCCGGCCGGCGCGCATCTCAATGACGCGATCCGCGAGAATCGCCGCATCTCCCTGGTCATGGGTGACATATACCGTCGTGACCTGGAGCGTGCGCTGCAGTCGAGCGAGCTCGCTACGAAGCGCATCCCGCAACTCGGGGTCCAGGCTCGAAAACGGCTCGTCGAGGAGGAGCACCCGTGGCTGGCCGACCAAGGCGCGGGCGAGGGCTACCCGTTGCTGCTCACCACCCGAGAGCTCGTGAGGATACCGACCGGCCAGTTGGTCAATGCGCACCAATCTCAGGACCTCCAGGGCTCTCGCCGCCCGGTCTGCGCGAGGCATCTTCACCGACTCAAGGACGAAGTTCAGGTTCCGCTGAACCGTCAGATGCGGCCAGAGCGCCAAATCTTGAAATACAAACCCGATTCCCCGCTCGTGGGCCGGCATTTTGCTGCGGCCTGGCCCGGCTGCCTGCGCGCCGGCTAACCAGATCTCACCGCTGTCCGGAATCTCGAGACCTGCGATCAGGCGCAGTAGCGTGGTTTTGCCGCAGCCGCTGGGGCCTAGGATCACGATCGCGTCGCCAGCCGCGACCTCCAGCGACACGCCGTCCACAGCCTGGTGTGACGCGAATCGCTTCGTGACGTTCATCAGGGAGAGCAGCGATGAACTCACCGGGCCTCCCGTCCCTCGACTCTGCTCGGGACGCCCTGAGCACGAGTCGAAGGGCGGAACGACATGGCTGCTCCGAGCGCGGCGAGAGGCACGAAGATGACGGCGGTTTGCAAGAGCGCCAGCGCCGCGACGTGCGATGAGGGTGTATTCGCAATGAGGGTGTACACACGAATCGGCAGCGTTGCTTCACCGGGCGGCGCGACCAGAATGCTGACGCCAAGCTCCCCGAACGCCAGGACGAATGCGACCACCCATGCCGCAGCCAGTCCGAGCCGCATCTGCGGAAGAACAATCTCCCACATCGTACGGAGCCACCCCGCGCCGCTGACGGCGGCGGCCTCTTCATGCGACGCCGGCACGTAACGGGCACTGGCGGCGAGTGCGAGCGCGGCGACCGGAACGAATCTCGCCAGATACCCCAGGAGCAGCATGACGTCCGTTCCATACACCGTGCCGAACGGTCCCGGCCGATTCCACAGGAGAATCAGGCCCACGCCGACAATCGTGCTCGGCACCGCGAACAGGACGGTGAAGAGGACGTCTGCGCCTTGGCCCATTCGGCGGGCCGTTCTGGCCCGGGCGTACCCGAGCCACACTGCGACGCTGACAACGGCCGTTGCACCTGCCGCCGCCAGCACCAGGCTGTTCGCGATGGCGCGACCGGACCCTGCGAGTACGGCGGATATCGATTGAGCCGCCATCGCTTCATTCACCAGGATCGCAAGCGGGAGTACGAGGGCCACCGCGAGCACCACGAGTGCACCCAGTGTGGCTGGTCGTTGCCATTCGTCGAATAAGGCGGGACGGGTCCCGGCACTGCGGCGCGTGATCACGAGACGGTCTCCGAGCAGCGCGGCGGCGACGGCTGCCACGATGAGGCACAGCAGCAGAAGCGGCACAGCGAGGAGAATGGCGCGCGTGAAATCGTAGAGCGCGGCGAATGCTGTAAAGACTTCTGTCGTGTACACGCGAACCCGGAGCAATCCCGGAACACCGAACTCCGAGACGGCGAGCACAAAGATGACAAGTGCCGCGGCGAACACGCCAGGGGCCGCGAGCGGCAGGGTGATGCGCGACATCACGCGGGCAGGCGGCGCGACCATAAGCGCGGCCTCTTCGAGGCGCCCGTCAATGCGGCGCATCGCCACCTCTGTGGCGAGCATCGACAGTGGGTAGAACACCACACTCAGCACAAGAATGGCCGCCGGCAGGCTGTAGGTCCACGCCGAGAGCAGGTCGTGGCCCGCGAGGGTCGCCAGCCACCCGCGGTTGCTTCCGAGGTACGTCCACGCCAACCCCACGATGTACGGCGGTAGCAGGACTGGCGCTGCGAGCGCGAGCCGAAGAATAGCCTTCCGAGACAGAGCGATACGAGCCAGCACGATACCGAGTGGGGCACCGATCGCGGTGGCGAGAAGCGCGGTGCCGGTGCCGAGAAGAGCCGTGTTGTAGAGCAGTTGGCGCTGTCGCGCATCCAGCAACAACGCCGAGAACGCGTCCACGCGACTCAGCGACACCATGAGCAGATAGCCGACCGGGAGCACGCAACACACGACGAACACCACGATGGCGGCGCCCACCACCGCGGTTCGACTGGACTGCCATCGCCACATGTCTGTTTGCGCGTCTCTCTGGTGGACGGCCGGATCGTGAAACTACAGACCCAGAATCGTCGCGAGTCGCTTCGTGACATCTTCGACTCGACTCGCAGCTTTCGCATAGTCGAGCGTCATCGGTTTGAAGGTCTCGATCGCCGGAATGTTCTTCGGACCCGGCACGCCGGCATGAAGCGGAATCTGCACCGCGTCCGATTGGGCGAGCTGTCGCTCGACATCGGCAGACAACAGGTAATCGATCAGTTTGCGTGCCTCCTCAGGGTGAGGAGCGCCCGCAATCAACGACACCATATTTGGCATCACCGGCACGCCCAGTCCCTCCCTGTCGGGGAGGACCATTCCTACCGGTTGACCGTTCTCGATCGCGACGTTGACATCGTCTGTGTCGGTCAGCCCCGTCCTAACCTCCCCTCGAGCCACGAGATCACGGACGACGGAATTGCCTTCAACAATGCGAACGCCGTTCGCCTTCAATCGGCGGAAGAAATCGTCCATCTTGTCGTCACCAGCCAGGGCGTACAGCGCGGCGACGTGGAACGACGTCGAGCCAAACCGCGGATCGGCCATGGCCACTTGGCCCTTCCACTTGGGATCCGCCAAGTCGAAAATCGACTGCGGCGCATCGTTGAGTGTGACCGTCTTGGTGTTGTAGGCGATCACGCGTATCCGCGCCGAGAACCCGGTCCAATACCCGTCAGGATCGAGGAGCGCTGCGGGGATCCCTTCGGCGCTCGGCGATCGATACGACGCCAGTACATCGCGCGACTTCAGCACGAGTGTGCGGACCGGCTCGTTCGACCAGAACACGTCCGCCTGTGGCCGAGCCTTTTCGGCCAGCAGCCGATTGGCGAGACCCGTCGACTTGGTTTCTTCGGTGTCGTAGACGGCGTTGACCGTCACGCCCGATCGTCGTTCGTACTCCCGCAGGACCGGCTCGGAGAAGACGCGATC
>JACDBQ010000345.1 GCA_013694845.1 Acidobacteriota bacterium | reverse complement strand
GCCTACTACACCTACGTTCACCGAAAGGTCGTCGCCGAGGCCCGATGGTCCGCCCGGCAGGCCTCCGCGTGATCCAGCATCCGATCGCCAAGGCGACGTTCCGCGACCCGCGCATCGAGATGGCGCATGGGGCGGGAGGCAAAGCCAGCCGCCGGCTGATCGAAGAGCTGATCGCCCCCCTGCTGATGGGCGAGAGCGCCGAGCCGCTCGGCGACGCGGCACTCGTCGACGTTGGCGGCGTCCGGATTGCGGTGACGTCCGACAGTTTCGTCGTGACCCCGCTGCGATTTCCCGGCGGGTCGATCGGTGAGCTTGCGGTGCACGGCACGGTCAACGATCTGGCGGTCGCTGGTGCGCGACCGGTCGGCCTGCTGGTTACCTTCGTGCTGGAAGCCGGGCTGTCGTCGGACGTGCTCGAAGCCGAGGTCCGGGCGATGGGGGACGCCGCGCGGCGCGCGGGCGTGTGGATCCTCGGCGGCGATACGAAGGTGGTCGAACACGGCAAAGCGGACCTGATGTATGTCACCACCACCGGCTTTGGTGAGCTGCTCCCGGGTGTGTCGCTTTCGGCGTCCAGCGTGCGGCCGGGTGATCGAGTGCTGGTGTCGGGACCGATCGGCGACCACGGCATCACCATCCTGCTCGCGCGTGGCGACCTCGACCTCGAGGCCGACCTCGCGTCCGACACGCGGTCGGTCGTGCCGCTGGTCGCTGCGCTCGTCGACGCCGCGGGCCCCGGGGTCAGGTGGATGCGCGATCCGACCCGCGGCGGTGTCGCGACGTCGCTGAACGAGCTGGCGCGTGACTGCGGCTTCGGGATCGTCCTTGCGGAAGACCGGCTGCCCGTTCGCGATGGCGTCCGCGGGGCGTGTGAGCTCCTGGGCCTCGATCCCCTCCATATCGCCAACGAGGGACAATTCCTCGCCATCGTGGCGCCGGAGCTCGCGGCCGTCGCACTGGCCGCACTCACTGCCGCGCCAGGCGGCCACCTGGCCGGAGATATCGGCGAAATTCGTGAATCGCCGATCGCGACCGTGATCGCGGAAACCAATTACGGCGGCAGCCGCGTGGTCGACATGCTCGTGGGCGACGCCCTTCCGCGGATCTGTTGATCAAAGGTGAGGGGGCGCGGGATGCGGAACGCGGGATGCGAGGTGGGGCCGTGGGGGATGCCTCAGGTAAGGGTTCGGGCCCTATCGCCTTCCGCGTCGCGCCTTCCGCAGTCCGCGCTCCGCGCTCCGCATCCCGGATCCCGCACCCCGCCTCCCGCCCCCCGCACCCCGACTGTGCCATGATCAGCGCCCTGTCTACCGCCGAGGCCGTCCAGCATCGGTTGCTCTCGCGCAACGCGTTGTCGCACGCGTTCTTCGAGCGCGAGGCGCCCCGGCTCGCCACCGCGTGCCGACGGATGGCCGAGCGTTTTCTTCGCGGCGGACGGCTGCTCGCGTTCGGCGAAGGGGCGCTCGCCACCGACGCCCAACATGTCTCGGTCGAATTCGTACATCCCGTCATCGTCGGGAAGCGTGCGCTGCCGGCGCTGGATCTCTCGCTCGTCTACGGCCCGTGGCTCGACGCCATCTGCAGGCCCGACGACATGGTGATGGGCTTCGGGCCACCAGGCGGGAATCCGGGCATCGAGATCGCACTCGAGAAGGCAGGTCGGCGCGGTGCCATGACCTTCGCACTTCCTGGCGAAACCGGTGACTACGCCGTACAGATCGATGCCCCGCCGTTCGTCCACCAGGAGCTGATCGAGATCCTCTATCACACGCTCTGGGAGACCGTGCATGTCTTCTTCGAGCACCGTGAGCTTGGCCTCGATACGGGTCCCGCAGGTTTTCTCTACCCGTTCCTCGGCCCAGCAGGCCAGCAGAGCGACACGCTGGAGGCGGACGTCGCCCGCTCGATCGTCGCCAAGGCCAGTGATGTCGAGCGTCTGAGGGATGAAGTCGGACGCAGCGAAGGGCAGCACATCGCCGATGCGGTTGCCGCTCTCGACGATCGGCTGCAGCGAGGCGGAAAGCTGATCCTGTTTGGCAATGGCGGATCGGCGACCGATGCCAACGACTGGGCGATCGACTGCGTCGCGCCGCCTCCGGGCTATCGACCCATCCCGGCCATCTCGCTGTCGCACGAGCCGGCCACGATCACCGCGATCGGCAACGACGTCGGCAACGATCTGATCTTTCTCAGGCAGTTGATCGCGCACGCGCAACCGGGAGATGTCGCGATTGCGATTTCGACGAGTGGAGGATCGAAGAGCGTCGTGGCCGCGCTCGAGGAAGCGCGCAAGCGCGGCCTCCTGACCGTCGCGCTCCTCGGCTACGACGGCGGCGAGATCCGCCGTCGCGATCTCGCCGACCGGTGCGTCGTTGTCCGTTCGGATTACATTCCTCGGATTCAGGAGGTCCAGGCCTCCGTGTATCACGTCATCCGCGAGTTGCTGGGAGCCGCCGCCCATGAGTGAGGTCGAGCTGTACGGCACCGCGACGTGCACGTTCACCCGCGACGCGCGGGAAGCGCTCCGGTGGAAGCGCCGGGCGTTTGTCGAGTACGACGTCGACCTCGACCCCGCAGCGCTCGAGCGCCTGGTCTCGCTCACCGGGCAGCGTGCCGTGCCTGTTCTCGTCGAAAACGGGCGGGTGGTCGAAGTGGGTTGGCAGGGACGCTGCTGCTTCATCGGGGTGGTCGTCAGCGGGGACCGTGATGACGTCGACCGCCGTTGACGTGCGCGTTCGCGGCGTGGTCCAGGGTGTGGGCTTCCGCCCGAGCGTGTTCCGCCTTGCGCGCGAGCACGCGTTGACCGGCTGGGTGCTCAACGGCGAGAGCGGCGTCGAGATGCACCTCGAGGGGACGGCGCTTGCGCTCGATGCCTTCGTGCGTGAGCTGAAGGATCATCCGCCGCCCGCCGCGACGATCGACTCCTTCGACGTCGAACCTGCAACGCTGCACGGGTTCAGCGATTTCACCATCCGCGCCAGCTCCCGGATCAACCCGCCGACCGTGCGCGTGTCGCCGGACCTGTGCGTGTGTGCGGACTGCGTGAGCGAGCTCTTCGACGTTTTCGACCGGCGCGCCGGTTACCCGTACATCAACTGCACCAACTGCGGACCGCGGTATTCGATCATCCAGGGACTTCCCTACGACCGGGCACAGACCACGATGCGCGGGTGGGAGCTGTGCACGGTCTGCGAGGCGCAGTACCGGGATGCAGACGACCGGCGATTTCACGCCCAGCCGATCGCGTGTCCCGAGTGCGGCCCGCGCTACTCGTTGAGGGGTGCAGATGGTGAGTCTGCATTGCCAGCAGACGTCGATCCGATCGGCGCGGCCGCCAGGCTGTTGACCGATGGCCGTATCGTGGCCATCAAGGGTCTGGGTGGTTACCACCTCGCGTGCGACGCGGCCAATGCCGGCGCGGTCGGGTTACTGCGGGCGCGGAAGTTCCGCAAGGAACAGCCGTTCGCTCTGATGGCGAGAGACCTCGACGTTGCCCGGCGCGCGGTCCACCTCTCAGACGAGGCAATCGCGCTGCTCGAGTCGATCGCCCGCCCGATCGTCCTCGCCCGCGCCGTCGAGTCATTGCCCGATGTGGCGCCCGACAATTGCGAGTATGGCGTGATGCTGCCGTACGCGCCGTTGCATCATCTTCTCTTCGCCCGCGGTGCGCCAGGGCTGCTGGTCATGACCAGCGCCAACCGCTCGGGCGAGCCGCTAGCCTATCAGGACGATGACGCGTTCGGTCGTCTCTCGGGGATCGCCGACGCGTTTCTCGTCGGCCAGCGCCCGATCGCGCGCCGCGTCGACGACTCGGTCTTCCGAATCGGGCCTTACGGTCCGACCATCCTGCGCCGCGCCCGAGGCTACGCACCCGACGCCGTGGCGACTGTGCCCACCGGCCGGCCGGTGCTTGCACTGGGGGCCGATCTCAAGAACAGCGTGACCCTGGTCGTCAACGGCCAAGCGTTCATGAGCCAGTATGTGGGCGATCTCGAGGACGCCCGGACGCTCGAATCGTTCGAGGCGACGATTCGAGACCTGATGCGGCTCTACGACGTGTCATGGGACGACGTGCTCGTCGCCTGTGACGCACATCCCGGGTATCGGTCGACGTCATGGGCCGAGCGTCTTCCCGCGGCCGTCCACCCGATCCAGCATCATCGTGCGCACATCGCATCGGTGCTCGCCGAACGCCAGGCGTGGGACACGCGAGTGGTGGGTGCGAGCTTCGACGGCACCGGCTACGGCGATGATGG
>JACDBQ010000315.1 GCA_013694845.1 Acidobacteriota bacterium | reverse complement strand
GGTTACATTCGGCTGCCGCTGCATCCCGGGCGCGGCGTTGCTCGTCGGGTGCACTTCGGGGACGCGACACTAGCCGCCAGGTGTTGCTTTGCTCTTCGGTGCGATCTCCTGCAGCGCGGCCATTAGGTCGCTTGCCAGCAGCCCGTGCTTGAACCCTTCTCGCAGCATCCGTTCGGCGATCCGTCGCGCCGCGATCACCTGACGCTGACGATTCTGTCGCGGGGCAGGGGAGATGAAGGTTCCGAGGCCTCGCTTGATGTAGACGGTGCCTTCCCTTGCCAGCGTCTTGTACGCGTGCTGGACGGTGTTGATGTTGACCTTCAGTTCCCTGGCGAGCGTTGCGGCGGCGGGCAGGGCTTCGTCCCATCGCATCACTCCGACTGCGACACAGCGCTGAACCTCTTCGACGATCTGTCGATAAACCGGCCGTTCGTCTAAGGCGTCAAGCTCCATTAGCAACATAGGTAACTATAGCACTAGTGAACTGGGTAACTAGCCAACTGACGTGAGACTCATGACGCGTCAAAACGCGCGCTCGACTAGGTTCTCGTATTGAGGAACAGGTAGGCGGCCGCGCCGGCGACGATGATATTGGCGCTCCAGCCAGCGAGGAAGGGGGGCAGGAGGCCGGCGCCGCCAATCGCCAGGAAGACGTGGAGCACGATCCAGTAGGCGAGCGCCAGTACTATTCCGATCCCGATACCGTAGAGGGCTCCCCGCCGACCAGTGGTCACGCCGAACGGAACGGCCAGAAGGGACATCACCACCGTGACGAACGGAAAGGCGATTTTCCGCTGCAGCTCGACTGCCAGTGGCACGACGTTGACGCCGCTGTTGGACAGGTCCGCGATGTGCTTTCGAAGCTCCTGGACGGTCATCAGCTCGGCGATCGGCGTGCCGGTGCCGAAGTAGTCCGGTGGCTCGATCGGCAGCTGCCGCTCCGCGAACTCCTGGTAACGGGCCGTGCCACCGGCATAGTCCCGCACCCATCCTCTCCGTCCGGTCCACGCACCTGCGCGATACTCGGCGTTCTGGGTTCGGGTGATAGTCGCCAGACGCCAGGCGTCGGTCGCAGGGGTATAGATCGAAAGGGCGGTCAGCGCCTGCCGCGGCGCATCGAAGTATTCGTAGTGGTAAATCGAGCCGTCACGCGCGACGATCCAGCGGCGATTCAGTGGGTTCAGGTTCTGCGGGGCGAGCCGCCGGATCTGGCGGTCGGCAGCTTCCATCTTGCGGTTCGCGTCCGCCAGCACCCGCTGCTCCAAGCCGAACAGCACGGCACTACCGACGAGCGACATCGCCACGACCGGCAGGGCCACCCGGTACAGGCTGATCCCGCAGGCCTTCATCACCGTGAGCTCGCTCGATCGGGCCAACACCCCGAAGGTCACCAGCACGCTGAGCAGGACGGCCAGCGGTATGACGTAATACACGAATTGCGGCGTCGAGTAGAACAGGAAGCTGAGGACCAGGCCGACCGAGGCGTCTCCCTTGAAGATCTTTTCGCTCCGGTCGAGGAAGGCTGAGATGTAGAACAGCCCCAGCAACCCGACGAACGCGAGTCCCGTCACCCTGAGGTAGATCAGGCTGACGTATCGATCCAGGAGCCCTGGTCCGGGCAGGCGCATCCTGGGCAGCCGGATGACAACGATCACCTTCGGTCCCGCCGCACCCGCCCGGCGCCCGGTGGCGGCCGGCGATCCAACGCCGGAAGGGTCTGACCGGCTGCGGAAAGGCCATCGTGGGAGGCTGACAGGCAATGAAGCGGGGAGTCCCCGATGGGCGAACCGGGCGCGCCACACCAGTGCGCAGATCCCGAAAATGCCCATGATGATGTTCGGCCACCAGCGCGCGAGATGTGCGTTCAGGAAGCTGGCGGCGTGGAGTCCGCCCGCCTCCTCTATGGTGCGGTAATGGCCGCGGGTCTGGGCCGCCGCGATTTCCATGACCGCGTAGTACCCGAACACGACCGCGAAGCCGACGACGAACGCTCCCATCTTGCCTTCACGTGCCGAAGACAAGCCCAGGGCAATGCCGATGATCGCGAACACCAGGCAGGCTGCCGGGAGGGAGAATTTCTGCTGGATATAGATGATCTCCGGGTGGGGTGACAGGGCGCCTTCTTTCCGATTCAGCTTGGCCCGGCCGTCCGCCCGCAGTTCCGCGATCCCTTTCTCGCTCACGGTTCTGGGGATCGCCTGTCTCCCGAACACTTGTTCGGCCGAGAGGGAGATCGACGTGTCCTTGAAAAACCGATAGACCTGCGACTCGCCGTTCCGCCCGCTCTGGTAGCGGGTCCCGTCCCCGAGGATCAGCTCGACACGGCGCTGCTCTCGATCCAGAAAGAGTCGGCCCGTGGCCGCCATGGTGACGGTTGTCGGGTCGGCCTTGGTTGTGTCGGCGACGAAGACGTCCTTCCAGCCCCCGCCGGGCTCGACGTCCCGGACGTAGAGGACGTAATTCTGAAAATCGTCGAAGAACACGCGTGGCTGGATGTCGTTCTCGACCTTCTTCGACACGATGTCCCAGATGATGTCGCGGTAGCGCTGATTGGCGTCCGGGATCGCTTCGAACATGACGTAGGCGGTGGCGCCCGCCATGACGACCGCAAAAAGCAGTACCGGCCGTAACAACCGGTAGGGGCTGACGCCGCACGCCAGAAGGGCCACCGACTCGCGGTCACCTGATAGCCGGCCGAGGCCAATGAGGATGCCGAGGAGGGTGGCGATCGGGATCGTCAGCCCAAGCGCCTGCGGAACCAGCGTGGCGATGATCCGGACAGCGACGTCCCAGGACACACCCTTGGCGACCAGCTGCTCGAGCTGCTTCATGACCGGCGGCAGCGTGAGCACGAAGGTCAGGATCAACAGCGACAACACGAATGGCGGCAGGATCTCGCGGAGAACGTACCGATCAAGGATGCGCATCGTTTCGGGCAATCCGAACATAACAGGCGCACGATCCAAACCCAACCCGAATCGTCCCTCTTGGCCCGGCGTAGGCAACGGCCTTAACCCACGCTCCGCAAGTCTTCCACAGGCCAGTTTCATTGAACAAAAGCCTTGGGTCCGATAATGAGTGTTATGTTAACTACTGAGGATGGCTGGAGGTCGTCGAAGCCCGATCGGGGCGGCCATCCGGCATCGGCGGACCTGAGGCCGGCCGATTGCTCAGGCCTGCCCTGGAGCCAAGCGAAATCGCGGGGCTGCTCGTCGCCAACGTGCCGCGTGAAACCCTGATCGCACCCGAGACAAATGTACCGGGTCAACTTGTCCTCGTTTGGCAGGTTGACGACGTGCGGGTCCGCGCGGCACACGAGCTCGCGGGCGGCTCGCCGTCCAGTCGACGACGCGCTTCGCCTCGTTTGTTGTCCGACACCTCGTGGCGAGGCCGCCACGGGCGCGTGCTCGGTGTCGTCCGGCAGGCGGCCGGTCGTCAGGAAAACTTCTCGTCAGCGCGAACGACGGGCGGCAGGCCCGGAGGTCCAGGCGCGTTTTCTTCCGCGAAGTGGCAAGAACCGATCGCTTCGTTCGCCCGTTCGCGCGTGCAATGGACTTTGCCTCTGATTGGTGATGGTGAGCGCCCGACCCGACGAGACAGTCCGTGCACGGCGCTCGCTTCTCGCCAGCCTACCGTTGCACTGAGCGACGGCGAGTGGCGCGTGGCCCCTCGGTGCCCGACAATTGAGCGGCGCGGCCTTGTCAGTCCAGTTTTTGGCGTCTTGTCGGCCGGCCGACAATTCGACTAACTTGTTCTTATAACTGTGCTTAGCTCATTACCTGCGAAGAATCGAACAAGAACGGTGAGCGCTCTCGCGGTGATTCGTGATGCGACGTTCGGCGTGCAACCCTTCATCCGGCCGAAGGCGCCGCGATCACGACTGCCTCTAGACGTCTAAACCGACCATCAGCCTGAGCATGGGTGACATCGAACTTTCTGCTACCCTCCGAGCGCCATGTCCCGTGGCCAAGCCGGTGTCACTTCGCGTGAAGGCTCGGGACCCAGCCCTTGGGCTCCCGATCGCTGTGGGCGTCGAGTCAGGCGGTTGGTCGAGAGTGCCATGGCTGAGACCGTGCGACTGGCTTCAAAAACACCGGTCCGCCAAGGGATGGTTACTGCTGGGTGCGCAGGTCGCGGATGATGTCTTCGAGTGCCGAGATGACTTCCTCGCGCTCGACTTTGGACTTGGCGAATTTCAATTGCAGCTTGAATGCCTTGGTCGGGGCTCTGTAGCTGAAGACGAAAGACTTTGGACGACCCGGCTTCGGCTTGGCCGTTTCCCTTCGCGCCACTTCCCGCGTGGCGCCGCCCTCCCGTGACAGCTTTTCGATCAGAGCGACCATTTTCTCTGGGTCACCCCGCCTAACTATTTGTAGAAGCACCGACTTAGCGTTAATGTCGGCCAGCCGACACAAGTTTTTCACCTCTTCCGGCATGTTATTCAACGTCAGCGATTCGGTGATCGAGGTGCGTGACTTCCCCAGTCGCCGCGCCATATCCTCGTGCGTATAGTTGCACTTGGTCGCGAGGCCGTGCAGCGCCTCGGACTCTTCGAACGCCGTGAGATCTTTGCGCTGGATGTTTTCGATCAGCGCGATCTCGATGACTTCATCATCATCAACGTCCCGAATGACGATGGGGACTTCGCGAAGCCCTACCTGGACGGCCGCTTGATAACGCCGTTCGCCAGCGACGATCTGAAAGCGCCGGCCTCGCTGGCGCACGATGATGGGCTCGATGATCCCCTTCTCGGCAATCGACGCCATCAGCTCGGCCAGGTCGCCCATGACCTGTCGTGGCTGGTTCGGGTTGGGGTCCAGCTGGTCGATCGGCACGATCCGCCCGATCGGCGTGCCAGCGGAGTTGGTCAGTGCATCGACGTAATGCTCGTCGTGGCGCATACGAACGGTTTGGGGAAGCCCTCGCTTAGACACGGTCCATGACCTCCTCGCAGAGCCGGTAATACTCGGCGGCGCCACTCGAGTCCGGCGCGAACTTGAAAATGGATTCTTTGTAGGCCGGGCTCTCTTCGAGCCGCACGCTCTTGGTAATCACGGTCTTGAAGACCTTGCTGCCGAACACCTTGTCGATCTGGGAGCGAATGTCGCGCGCCAACGCTGTGCGCTTGTCGTGCATGGTAATGACGACACCCAGGATCTTCAGCGCCGGGTTCGCGCGGGCGCGGACCTTCTCGATGGTTTCGAGCAAGTCGTCAGTGCCCTCCAGCGCGAAATACGACGACTGGATCGGAATCAACAGGTGGGTCGCCGCGACCAGCGCGTTGACCGTCAACAGGCCAAGCGTCGGCGGGCAGTCGATCACGATGTTCGGATAATCCGCCTGGATCGCTTCCAGCCGGTCCTTCAACCGGAAGTGCGCGTCAAGCTCCCCGACCAGCTTGGACTCGAGCTTCGCGAGGGCGATCCGCGACGGCGCCACCCACAGGTTTGGCTGGGTCGAAGGGAGGATGATGTCCGCGAAGCCGACGTCCTTCTCGGTGATCGCATCGTAGACCGTGCGCGTGACCAGGCTGACGTCGAGGTACGACATCGTGCTGTTGGCCTGCGGATCGAGGTCGATGAGAAGGGTGCGCTGGCCGCGCAGCGACAGGGCGGCAGCCAGGTTGATAGCCGTCGTGGTCTTGCCGACGCCACCTTTTTGATTAGCGATGGCGACGATCATTGATGACAGAACGGGAGGACGAGCACGTGCCGCCATTGTAGGGACAGCGGCGGGGAGAGTCAACGAAGCTACATCTTGTATTTGCCCATGGCGTCGGTATCGAGGTTTTCCAGCCATTTCTGGAGACGTTCCGAATCCCCTTTTTCGGGCACCAGGTCGACCGTCTTCGCATTGTCGATGACCCGGTCTTCGACGAAGATCGGCGCCCGGGCGCGCAATGCGAGGGCGATCGCGTCGCTCGGACGAGCGTCAATTGCCGTCACTTCCCCGCCGATCGACACGTAGATCAACGCGTAGAACGTGTTCTCTTTCAGGTCCGAGACCACGATTTTCTGGATATCGGCTTTGAGATCATGAATTACGTTGTTCAGCAGGTCGTGGGTCATCGGACGTTGCGGCGTGACGTTCTCGATCTGCAGCGCGATGGCGTTCGCTTCGAACACCCCCACCCAGATCGGCAGCACCTTCTGACCATCCTTGTCGCGGAGGATCACGATGGGCATGTTCGTGATCGGATCCACCATCAGGCCCTTGATTGTCATCTCGATCTGCATCGTCACACCACCGCTTCGCCGCGAAGACTGTTAGGGTTGGCCCCCGTGATCCGGACGGGGAGAGTGCGGCCGATCCACGACGGATCGCCCGAAAGGTTCACGACCGTGTTGCCCGAGGTGCGGCCGGACAGCTCCCAGTCGCGCCGCCGGCTCCGGGAGTCGATGAGCACGTCCTCGGTCCGGCCGATCGCCGCGCCGTACAGCTCCCCCTGAATCCGTCGTTGCCGCGACTGCAGCTCCATGATGCGTCGAGTCTTCTCCTCTGCCGTCACATCGTCAGGCAATCGCTTGAGCGCCAGCGTGTTCGGGCGCGGCGAATACTTGAAGGAAAACATGCTGTGGTACCGAACCGCCTCCGTTAGCGTCAGCGTCTGCTCGAACTGCTCAGCGCTCTCACCAGGGAACCCAACGATGATATCGGTCGATAACGCAATGTCCGGCATGGCCTCGCGAAGACGCGACACCAGCCCGAGGTAGTCCTCGCGCGTGTGCCGGCGACGCATTGTCCTGAGCACATCGGATGACCCCGACTGCACGGGCAGGTGAAGGTGTCTGCAGACCTTGTCCAGATCGCACAGGGCCTCGATCATCCGTGAGGTGACGTGACGCGGATGCGGACTGGCAAAACGGATCCGGTCCAGCCCCTCGATATCGTTCAACCGAGTAAGGAGATCGGCGAAATCGCAGGTCGGATCGTCCGGGGCCTGGTAGTGATTCACGATCTGCCCGAGCAGCTGAATTTCCTTTGCTCCCGTATCGACGGCATGACGCGCCTCGGCGACGATGTCGGCAACTGACCGCATGCGTTCCGCGCCCCGGGTATACGGCACCACGCAAAATGCGCAGAACTCGTTGCAGCCCTCGATGATCGTGACGTAGGCTTTCAGCGGATCGTGCCGCTTGGCGACACCCAGTGGAAACGACACATCCTCGAGCGGGTCGAGATCCAGGGTCGGGGCCGCGGCAGGATGGACAGCGCGACGCTCGACGGCCGCATCGACCAGCATCGGCAGGTGTTTGAGACTTCGGGTGCCGATGATCACGTCCACGGCCTTGGATCGCTGCCGGATCGCGGCGCCTTCCTGCTGCGCGACGCAGCCAGCCACCGCCACGACAGGACGCTGCCCCTGCTCAACCGCCTGATGCTGAAGCTCGCCAAGTCGGGTGAACAACTTCTCCTCGGCTCGCTCGCGCACGCTGCAGGTGTTGATGACGATCACGTCGGCATCGAGATCATCCTCGGTCGACTCGTACCCAGCCTGCTCCAGAAGGCCAGCCATCCGCTCCGAGTCATGGAAGTTCATCTGACAGCCGAACGTTTCGATCAGGTATTTCTTCGACAATTGGGACTTTCGCTTTCGCCTTTTGTTTACTTTCGCTTTCGTCTGGTCACCGGGCTGCGGCTGTCGAGCATCTCGCGCGCACTCGCGAGGACCGTCGCGGAGACGTCGGCTCCACCGATCATTCGCGCCATCTCCACTTCACGTTCCGGCCCGGCGAGCCTGGTTACGTCGGTCATCGTTCGATCGTTGCGGACGGTCTTTGCGATACGGAAATGCGATGCACCGTAGGCGGCGATCTGGGGCAGGTGGGTGATGCACAGGACCTGGTAGCGATCCGACAGCGCCTGCAGCCGGCGGCCGACGACGTCCGCCACTGCCCCCCCGATACCGGCATCGACTTCGTCGAAGATGAGGGTCTTGCCCGGGGCATCGGTGGAGGCAAGCGTCTTCAGCGCGAGCATGATCCGCGAGAGCTCGCCGCCGGAGACGATGCGGGCCAGGGGCCGGAGGTCTTCGCCGGGATTCGGCGAGATGAAGAACTCCCCGTTTTCGAGACCGCGGTCCGACCACATCGTTTCATCCGCGGGGTCCGTCAGACGAACCTCGCAACGGGTCCGCGTCATCGCCAGATCGGCGAGCGCCCGCTCCAGTTTCGACGCGAACTGCGGCGCCGTCTCGCGCCGCGCTTTCGAAAGGGTTACGGCGGTGGCGACGAATCCGTTGCGCGCGGCCTCGAGTGTCTCCTCCAGCGCCATGGCGCGTTCGGTGGCGTGCTCGATCTCGTCCAGATCCCCCCGCAGCCGCTCCGCGGTGTCGAGCACCCCGGCGAGTGTCGGCCCGTGTTTTTTCTTCAGACGCTCCAGCGCCGCCAGCCGATCCTCTATCTCCTGGAGGCGCGCCGGGGACGCGTCGATGTCGGCGGCATAGGACCTCAGGAAGTAAGCCAGATCCTCGAGCTGCGACTTCACCGCATCGCGGGCCTCGAGATACGGGTTGAAGCGCGGGTCGAGCGATGCCAGGTCGGCGACCTTGCGCCACACCACGCCGAGTGCGGGCAAAGCGGCGTCGTCGCCTTCGTAGAGCGCGGTGTAGGCATCGCCGCAGAGGCGCTGGAGCTTGTCGGCGTTCGCGAGAACCAGCCGGGTCGCCGCAAGGTCGTCGTCTTCGCCGGGTTGCGGGGCGACGCGGTCGATCTCGGCAAGCTGGAAGCGAATGAAATCGGCCCGCGCGGCTTTCTCACGCTCACCCGTCAGCAGCCGGTCTCGCTCCTCGCGCACTTTCTGCCACGACCCAAACGCGGACGCGGTGCTGATGCGGAGATCAGCCGTATCGCCGAATTCGTCCAGCAGGGCGAGATGGGAGGAGGGATCGAGCAGCCGCTGATGCTCGTGCTGGCCATGAAGGTCGACCAAGCCTTCGCACGTCTCGCGCAGCGCCGCGCTCGTTGCCAGCGCGCCATCGATGAACGCGCGGCTGCGCCCCTGGGCCGAGACCTCCCGGCGGAGGATGATTTCGCGTCGCTCGTGGGTCTCGAAGATGGCCTCGATGACGGCGTGCTCCTCACCGGTTCGGACGAGGTCGGCCGAAGCACGGCCGCCCACCAGCAGCCCGACGGCACCGACGAGGATGCTCTTGCCTGCGCCGGTTTCCCCGGTCAGGACGGTGAGGCCGGGTTCGAGGTCCAGCTCGAGCCGATCGATGACCGCCAGGTGCTGAATGCGCAGGAAGCGGAGCATGAGACCAGAAGTACCATCTTATCAGATGTTTGACAGCCCACGCGGCCCGGTGTTACGCTGAGTGCTCACTACGCTGTCCCAGCGGCGTGGCAGGCCGATCGGGTAACCGGGGCGTCGAAAGTCGCGGGGCATGTACCCGACTCGTTGCGGAGGGCTGTTTGCACACGCCTGATATATCCGCCTTTGCATTGATGGTGCAGGGCGCGGATCAGCCGGCTGGGACCGGCGACGTTCAAACCGATTTTTTCAAACTGCTCGGAGAAGGTGGCGCGATCGCTCAGGTCGTGCTGGTCATCCTCCTGATCTTTTCGTTGATCTCCTGGTCGGTCATCTTCTACAAGTTCTGGCAGTTCTCGCGGGCCGAACGGCAGACGAAGACGTTCCTCGACGTGTTCCGCAAGAGCAGCAAATTCTCTGAGGTCCACGCGGTGTGCCGCACGCTCACCGAGAGTCCGTTGACCGGGCTCTTCCAGGCGGGTTACGGCGAACTGAACACGCAGCTTCGAGGCCCGACCACGCCCGAGGCCAAACCGTCGCAGGTGGCCGTCCGTCCTACGTTGAAGAGCCTGGATGCCGTCGACCGCGCGTTGCTGCGCGCTACCACTGCGGAGATGAACCGGCTCGAGAACCGTGTCCCCTTCCTGGCAACGACCGCGAGCATCGCGCCGTTCATCGGATTGTTCGGGACGGTGTGGGGAATCATGGATTCCTTCCAGCGCATCGGCGTGGCCGGCTCGTCGAGTCTCGGGGTGGTGGCGCCGGGTATCGCCCACGCCCTGATCGCCACGGCTGCCGGGCTCTTCGCCGCGATCCCCGCCGTGTACTTCTATAACCACTTCACGAATCGCGTGAAGTACTTCTCCGGCGAGATGGATGATTTTTCTCTCGAGTTCCTGAACATTGCGGAGAGGAACTTCACGTAGTCCCCGCGCTACCGGGCGGCCGTGCAGGGGGTCGGACACCACCAGGCACCGCTGGCGCTGAGAACGACTGATTGGACGAATGCCAAAAGTACACGCAACCGGATCGGGTGGCGGCGGACGTCGCGGGCGCGGAACGCGTGTGTCCACCTCGCTCTCCGAGATCAACGTCGTCCCTCTGGTCGACGTCATGCTGGTGCTGCTGATCATCTTCATGGTGACCGCGCCGATGATGCAGCAGGGATTACAGGTGAACCTGCCGAAATCGCGCCGGGCGAGCGCGGTCGATTCGCAGCCGGTGTACGTCACCATCCCGGCGACGTTCGGACGGACGCAGCGCCTGCAGATCGGCACCGACGAGGTGGGCATCGATGCGATCGCCGAACGGGTCAAGCAGGCCATTGCGACGCGTGACGACAAGTCGGTCTTCCTGCGCATGGATGCAACCGTTACGGCCCAGGACATCATGAGCGTGACCGACCGGCTGAAGGACGCCGGCGTCGAAAAGGTCGGGTTCATGACCCAGCCTCCACCGCGGTAAACGGGTCACCCAATCGATGAGAGAAGCCATCAGCGACATTCTGAGCGAACGCGCGCAACTCACCGACGGCATGAGCCGGATGGTGGTGCTCTCGCTCGCCGGGCATGCGCTGCTCGTGGCGTCGATGCTGTATGC
Organism: Acidobacteriota bacterium; assembly: GCA_013694845.1. GTDB lineage: Bacteria > Acidobacteriota > Vicinamibacteria > Vicinamibacterales > 2-12-FULL-66-21 > JACDCA01. Next base: position 25,675 of record JACDBQ010000315.1, on the reverse strand, counting down.
CCCTGCTTTCTGGACGACCGCTGCGGAGAGCAAATCGACGCCGATGATGATCAGCCTCGGCGGAGCCGAGGGACCGGATGCCGGTGGCATGACGACCATCGCGGCGAGGCCGGTTCAGCGCGTGTCGGAGCCCGAGGAAAAGCCGGCCCGGCCGGCTCCCCCGGCAGAGAAGCCCCCGGAGATGGTGGCGCCGAGCGCGGTCATCAAGCCTGCACCCAAGCCTCCGGCCAAGCCGATCGAGAAGCCTCGTGAGAGTTCGTCGTCGCAGAAACCCACGAGCGGCGCCGAGATCAAATCGGGCGCGGCCAGGGCGGAAACGACCGGCGCGCAGGTCCCGTTTGGCGGTCTGACGACCGGAGGCGGGGGCACGGGGGGGGCGCGCGTGGACGTTGCAAATTTCTGCTGCCCCTCGTACCTGGCGACGGTCGTCAGCACGATCAAACGTAACTGGAACCAGGGGCAGGGGGTGACGGGCCAGAACACCGTCAAATTCGTAGTCCATCGCGATGGCCGGATCGACGGCATCGAGGTCGAACAGAGCGGCGGCCAGCTGCTGGACATCACGTCGCAGCGTGCGCTTCAGGTGACGAAGCAGGTCACTCCGCTGCCCCGCGAATTCATGGGCGACACGCTGACAATCCACCTGATATTTGAGTATTCCCGCTGATGACCAAGACAATCCTTGCAACGCTTCTCACGACTGCGACGGCGGCCGTGCTCGTCGCCCAGAATCCCCCGCAGCCACCGCCGGCAGCCCCGCAGCAGCAGTCACAAACAGAGGTAGTGACCCGGCTGACCGGGGCGCCGGGGCTGCCGCCGAAGCTGGCCGTGCCGGACTTCATCGCCCTCACTACCGATCCGGAGACCGTCGCGGCGGCCAAACTCCTGGGGCAGGTGCTCTGGGACGATCTCAGCTTCGAGCGCGAGTTCTACCTGATCTCCCGCGACACCTACCGGAGCATCCCCCAGCCGCTCTCGCTCGATCGGGTCGAGGTCTCTCGCTGGAAGGAGCTCGGCGCAGACGGTGTCGTCGTCGGCTCCGTGCGTCGCACGGGCACTGAGCTCTCGGTGGAGGTCCGCCTGGTCGAAGTCGCCAGCGGGCGGTCCGCGTTCGCGCGTGGCTATAACGGCCCAGCCAACAACCCGCGCTTCTTCGCGCACACGGTGTCGGACGAGATCCACATGCAGCAGCGCGCGCTCCGTGGGGTTGCCCGGACGAAACTGGCGTTCACGTCCGACCGCGATGGGGAGCGGCTGAAAGGCCCGGTGGCCTCGCGCGACATCCAGAACATTTACATGTCGGATTACGATGGCGCCAGACAGTTGCGCGTCACGATCACGGCTTCGCTCGACATCACGCCGGCCTGGTCGCCTGATGCCAAGGCAATCGCGTATACCACCTACCGCACGGGCTACCCGGACATCCTCGTCGCCAACGTCTACGGAGGTGGCAATCCGAGCCGTCCAGCCAGAGGCACCCCGACGCAGCACAATTTCCTGCCCGCCTGGTCACCCGACGGCACGAAGCTGGCGTTCATGTCGCCGCGTGACGGCAACCCGGAGATCTACGTGGTGAACCGGGACGGCAGCGGACTTCGCCGGCTCACGAACCACCCGGAGAACGACGTGACGCCGACCTGGTCGCCCACCGGCAACCAGATCGCCTTCACCTCGAACCGCGCGGGTCGACCGCAGATCTGGATCATGAATGCCGACGGCTCCGGGCAGCAGCAGATCACCCGCGAGACGTGGTGCGACCGGCCGACCTGGTCCCCTGCTCCGTTCAACGTGATCGCCTACGCGTCGCAGGCCGGCGGCGGCTACGACATCAGGATTTTCGACTTCGCCACCCGGAGTGTGAAGTCCATAACCAACGGCGAAGGCAGCAATGAGAGTCCTGCCTTTTCGCCGAATGGGCGCCATATCGCGTTCGTCTCGTCACGCGCCGGCAAAAACCAGATCTTCACGATCGCGCGCGATGGGAATGACCTGCGGCAGATCACCAAGGTGGGCGACAACCGCTTCCCGAACTGGTCGAATTGAAAGACGTGCGACGTGCGACGTGCGGTGAGTTGAGAGACAGTGTCGATACTCGAAAACAGCGGAGAGCAGCATGCAGATAAGACAAGCGGCGGCGATTCTGGCAATCGTGGGGATGACAGCCGGGGCCGCGTGCGCGAAGAAGAAGCCACCGGTGGCCCGGACGACGACCCCGCCGCCGGTGGACTCGTCGACATCTAATCGTCCGCCCACGCCCCCGACACCGGTCAACGAACCTCAGCCGGTTCCGGTCGAACCATCCGGCGCGGACGCCCTGAACACTCGCGACCTGGACGACATCAACAAGAACTCTCCCTTCCAGCCGCTCTTCTTCGGGTACGATCAATCGGAAGTGAGCCCGGAGGGGCAGCAGGTGCTCAACGCCAACGCCGAGATCATGAAGAAGTACGCGACGTGGGTGATCACGATCGAGGGTCACGCCGACGAGCGGGGCACGGCGGAGTACAACCTGGCGCTCGGCGAACGTCGTGGACTCGCTGCACGGAACTACCTGGTGTCGCTCGGCATCCCGGCCGATCGCCTGCGTACCGTGAGTTACGGCAAGGAATTCCCGTTCGACCCCGCGCGGACCGAGGAAGCGTTCTCGAAGAACCGCCGCGCCCACTTTGTGGTCACGAGCAAGTAGTTTGGCAAGGCTGACCGCCCGATCGTGGGGGCCGACCGGCACCGGAGATATTCAATGAAGCTCAGGGCACTCGTCGTCATCACCGCGGCGCTGCTGGCCGCGACACCGGCGGCCGCCGCGGACAAAACCCACCAGCAGCTGATGGCGGAGATCCGCATGTTGCAGGAGCAGCAGGCCCAGCTCCAGCAGATGCTCCGCGGGCTCGCTGACACGCTGAGGACGATGACCGCGAAAATCGACGAACAGACCGGCTCGATGCGGAAGGGATTCGCCGACCAGAGGCTGGTGGCTGACAATATCGCCGAAGGGGTGCGCATCCTTCGCGAAAAGGCAGACGACACCAACGTCCGCCTGTCGACGATGACCCAGGAGATGGAGTCGATGCGCGCGGCGATGCAATCGATGCCGGCGCCATCCGTCGGCGTACCTCCGGCACCCGGTGACCCGACCCAGCCGCCCTCCGGGAACCTCCCCTCGACCCCGACTGGCAGTAGCAGCGTCTCCCCCCAGAAAGCCTACGACGCCGCGTTCAACGATTACACCGGGGGGCAGTACGATCTGGCGATCGCGGGCTTCGAGTTCTACATCAAGTCCTTCCCCACGTCACCGCGGGCCGATGACGCACAGTTGAACATCGGTAACTCGTACTTCGCCATGGGCAGCTTCAAGGAAGCGGTCGTCGCCCTGCAGCGAGTGATCAGCGAGTACCCGCAGAGCGACAGTGCGGCGCAGGCCTACTACAAACTGGGGCAGAGCTACGAGGCGTTGAAACAGGTAGAACTGGCGCGCCGCGCGTACGAGACCCTGATCAAGAGCTACCCCAACGACGTAGGACCGGCGCAGCTCGCGAAGCAGAGGCTGGACAGTCTCAACAAGAAGTAGGTTGCTCGGTGCTGAGTGCTGAGTGCTGAGTGCATTCCGCACAGTAGACCAGCACGAGGACTTAGCACCCAGCGCTCTAAAAAGGAATGTCGTCGTCGCTCAGTTCGGTGACGGGCTCCCCCATCGGGTCTTCCATCTGGGCGCCGCCGGTCGCCGTGCGGGCCATCTGGCGGCCGCCGCCCCCGCCTCCACTACCCAGCAGCACCACACGATCACCGCGGATCTCGGTCGTGTAGCGCTTGTTGCCGTCCTTGTCGTCCCACTGACGGGTCTGAAGCCGCCCTTCGACGTAGATCTGTTTCCCCTTGGTCAGGTACTCGTTGAGGCTCTCGGCGGTCTTGCCCCAGAGCACGATGCGATGCCATTCGGTCTTTTCCTGCTTCTGGCCCCCTTTGTCGTTCCACACCTCAGTCGTCGCCATGTTCAGGGTTGCCACCGCCGCGCCTCCCGGCGTGTAGCGGAGCTCCGCATCGCGTCCGAGGTTGCCGACCAGGATGACCTTGTTCACACTGCCCATTCCAGCTGTCCTTTCGTATGCCCGCTCGCCTTCAAGCAGGTCCGTTACAAATGTGCCGCCATTTTCACGCGCTCGAATTCTCGCGTCAACGACGAAGATCGGCGGTGAGTCGTGCAGTTTCTGCCGCATCCCAACGCGGCGGTGTACGCAATTACGTTGAACGTCCGTACCGATCCTCGAGGCGGACGACGTCGAGGAGCTCGGGTGTCGACACCTCGAAGACGTCGCAGTCCTCGATGGCGGTCATGCGATGGACCGTCGGTGGCGTGACGTGCACCGCATCTCCGGGCTTCATCTCGCGCTTCACCAGCTCATCCCCTTCCTTGATTTCAAACAGCATGCGCCCGGACCAGAGAAAGATCGTCTCGTCTTTCTGGTTGTGATACTGCAGGCTGAGGGCGTGCCCGGCGTTGATGTGAATGAGCTTCCCGACGTATCGGTCGGTTTTCGCCCAGTGCAGCTCGTATCCCCAGGGTTTGTCTACGCGTGTGGGTTCATGCATGTGCAGATTCTTCCATCATCACAGCCTCGCGTTATTTCACGGGCTGCGGCGCAAGAAAAGTCGTCAGTTCCTTTTCCACGTCGGCGGCGGTAGCGGCGCGGAGGGCTCGCGCGGCCACGCGAGTCACGTCGGCGGCGTTCAGGTCTCGAAGCACCTGTTTTGCCAGGGGAATGGCCGTGGGCGACATACTGAATTCAGTGACCCCGAGGCCGACCAGCAGCGTCAACAGCACCGGATCCGCGGCCATCTCGCCGCAGACCGACACACGGATGTGCCTGCGCCTTCCGGCTCGAGCCACGTTGCGCAGCATCCGCAGGATCGCCGGATGCAGGGGTTCGTACAGGCGTGAGACGCGGTCGTCCGTGCGATCGACCGCCAGGCAGTACTGGATCAGGTCATTGGTTCCGATGGCAAAGAAGTCCGCTTCCGCGGCGAGCAGGTCCGCGGTGATCGCCGCGGACGGCACCTCGATCATCACCCCCGTTGGCACGCGTGGCACGTCGATGCCGCGTGCGCGCAAGGAGGCCGCCGCGCGCGCCACCGCCTCGCGCGCCGCCCGCAGCTCCTCGACGCTCGACACGAAGGGGAACATGATTCGCATGGACCCGTGACTCGCGGCGCGGAGCAGCGCGCGCAGCTGGGCCTGGAAGATGTCGTCCATGGCCAGGCTGAGGCGGATTCCGCGCAGGCCGAGCGGTGAGCGGGATCCGTCGAACCCGACCTGCTCGATCGGCATCTGCGCCTGGCTGACGTCGAACGTGCGGATCGTCACTGCTGCCGGCGCGGCGCCGGTGACCAACTGGCGATAGGCCAGGTACTGCGCTTCTTCGGCCAGCGCCGCCTGACCGCCGGCGGCCAGCAGGAACTCCGAGCGGAACAGCCCGATCCCGTCCGCGCCCCGTTCGTGCGCGCGTGGTGCGTCGTCGGGGGACTCGATGTTGGCCTCCAGACGGATCGCCACGCCGTCAGCCGTTACGCCAGGCAGTCGGCGGAACTCATCGAGCGACTCTTCGAACTGGGCGCGCTGCCGGCCACGCGCGCGGATCTCTGCAATGGTGGCCTCGTCCGGGCCCACGATGACTTCCCCGGTGGTCCCGTCGACAGCCACGAGCGCCCCCGGCGCGATCACCGCGCTGGCATTGCGCAGGCCGGCAACCGCCGGGATCCGGATCGAGCGTGCAAGGATCGCGGTGTGGTACGTCCAGCTGCCTTCGTCGCTCACCAGCGCGGCGAGGCGATGCCAGTCGAGCTGGGCGATGATCGACGGCGTCAACTCGTCCGCGACCAGCACCAGCGGCCCCTCAAGCTCTCGAACGAAGGCCAGCGGATCCCCACCCGCGCGGAGATTGCCGCTCAGTCGGCCCACGACGTCCGACACGTCGCCACGTCTTTCGCGCAGATACGGATCATCCCCTTTGTCGAACAGCGCGGAAATCTCTTCGAGCGTGCGCTGCAGGGCGGTCTCCGCGTTGACGAGATGGTTGCGGATGATCTCGATTGCGCGATCGATCAGCATCCGGTCATCGAGCATCAGCAACTGGGCATCGAACAGGTAGGCGTGCTCGGCGCCGGCGCTGCTCGCGATCCGGTCCTTGATGTGGCTGATCTGCTCACGCGCCGCGGTCCGCGCCGCCTGCAGACGCTCGATCTCGCGGGGCACGCGCCGGGCCGGCACGCTGAACCCGAGGTCACCGCTCGCCCGGTGCAGGACGACGGCGGTTCCGACACCCACCCCGGCCGACACACCGAGACCCTTCAGACGCATGGGGAGGCCTCGTCGAATCCACGCTCGACGAGCGCGCACAGTGCCGTCATGGCGTCCGATTCGTCGACACCTTCGGCCGAGATCGTGATCGCCGTTCCCTGCGAAGCCGACAACAGGAGGAGCCCCATGATGCTCTTGCCGTCCATTTCACGGTCTCCCCGGCCGACCCGGATGGCCGAGGCGAACCCGCCGGCGATGTGCACGAAACGCGCGGCGGCGCGGGCGTGCAGACCGAGGGGATTCACGATGGTCACCGCGCAGGCCGTCACTTGTCCCCCTTGTCGCCGCGCAGCAGGTCGGAGGCGACCCAGATGGCATTCCGCCCGTCCTCACGCATCTCGCGCGCCACGGTCAGCAGATCGCCGGCCTTCTGTGGCCTGGCCAGTTTGATCAGCATCGGCAGGTTCACGCCCGTGATGACTTCGACATCGTCACTCACGAAGGTGACCCCCAGATTCGCGGGCGTGCCGCCGAACATGTCGGTCAGTACGAGCACCGGCGCGCGCCGGCCCTCGCCGGCAGCCGTCGTCGCGACGCGATCGATCGCCCGCCCAATTTCCTGGCGCGCCTGGTCGACGTCATCGTGCCAGCCGATCGACACGGCCGTAAAATGCGGCAGGTCCCCGACGATCATCTCGGCGGAGTTGACCAGTTCGGTGGCCAGCTGCCCGTGCGTGACGACGACGACACCTAGTTGCATGTCTTAGAGCCGCCCCTCATGCCGCACTTCCGCACCCCGCACCCCGCACCCCGGTAAGACCTACTCATGCGCGATGTCTCTGTGCCGCACGCGCACCCGTACGCCCTGGATCCCCGACAGACCTCGTTTGAGGGCCTCCGCGATCGCCACGGACCGGTGGCGGCCTCCGGTGCAACCGATCCCGATCGTCAGGTAGGTCTTGCCTTCGTGCACGTATTGCGGCACCAGGAACTGCAGAAGATTCAGGGTGTGCGTGAGGAACTCGTGCGTGGCTTTCGATTTGTTGATGTACTTCACGACGTCCGGCTCCCGGCCCGTGTGCGGGCGGAGCTCCGGCACGAAATGCGGATTGGGAAGGAACCTGACGTCGAACAGGAGGTCGGAGTCGACCGGGATCCCGTGTTTGAACCCGAAACTGAGGACCGTGACGACCAGTTGTCCGCCCGGTGCGCGGCCTGCCGCCACGCTGGTGAAGGCCTGCCGCAACTCGTGGACCGTCATTTCCGACGTGTCCACGATGTGGTCCGCCATCCGCCGGACCTTCTGCAGCGCTTTCTTTTCTTCGCGGATCCCTTCGATCGCGGAGCGATCGGGTGCCAGCGGATGGGGACGGCGTGTCTCGCTGAAGCGCCGCACGAGCGTGGGGACCTCGGCCTCCATGAAGATCAGCACCGCATTGAGCTGCGTGCGCAGGCGGAGCCGCTTGTAAGCGCGCGGAAACTCCTCCAGCATCTTTCCTTCCCGGATATCGACGACCACTGCCGCACGCGAGATCTCGGTTCCAGCGCGCAGCGTGAGGTCCGCCAGCATCGGCAGCAGCTCGATCGGAAGGTTGTCGACGCAGAAGTAGCCCAGGTCCTCGAGCGCCTTGATCGCCTGCGACTTGCCGGAGCCGGCAAGCCCTGTCAGCACGACGAATCTCGATGTCACCGCCGTGCGTGCGGCGCGCCGGGCGGTATGACGCTTTTCGCGCATCAGAAGTCGTCTCCCTGATCCACGTCCATCTCGATCGGCCTGGCTCCAGGTTCGAGTTGCCGATTGAGTCGTTCGACCAGGCGCCGCGCGGCATGATGACCGCGGCTTCGCAGCAGCTGGTTCCGGGCCGCCACCTCCACGAGGATCGCGACGTTACGGCCGGGGCCGACCGGCATCCTCACCATCGGTATACGAATCCCCAGCGTCTCGTAGAACGCGTCGTCGATTCCGAGCCGATCGTACTCGCGCCCCGGCTCCCACCGCTCGAGTTGCACGACCAGCTCGACGCGCTTCGAGGTGCGGGTCGAGGCCACGCCGAAGAGATCCTGCACGTTGATCAGCCCGAGGCCGCGGATCTCCATGTGATGGCGCGTGAGCTCAGGGGAGGACCCGAGAACATACGACTGGGCCCGGCACCGCAACTCGACGGCGTCATCGGCCACCAGTCGGTGCCCGCGAACGACGAGGTCGAGCGCGCACTCACTCTTGCCGATGCCGCTCTCCCCCACCACCAGCACCCCGAGCCCGAGGATGTCCATCAGCACTCCGTGAACGATCCCGCGCGGCGCGAGGTAGGTGTCGAGCAGCGCCGACAGCCGCGTCATGGCTTCCGGTGTCGAGGCGGTTGTGCCGAGCAACGGGACCGCGCGGCGGTCGGCCGCCTGGATAGTCTCGAGCACCGGGGTGAATCCCCCGGTAATCAGCACGCACGGCAGCTCGTGCCCGAACACGCGATCGAGGGCGCCCGTCCGTTCGGCCGGGCCGAGGGACTCGACGTAGCGGACTTCGCTTTCCCCGAAGACGAGCACGCGTCCGCCGTGCAGGTAGGCGTCGAATCCAGAGAGTGCCAAGCCGGTCTTCTGGGGCTGGGAGATCGTGATCTGCCGCTCGAGCCCCGCTCGTCCGGCCAGCAGCTCCATCGGGAGCGCGCGCGAGTCCGCAAGGTCGCGCAACAAGGTTGCGACGGTGACACTCATATGGTGCGGGGACAGGCACCTTTAAGAAGGGGTGCCTGTCCCCGGCCCTTATTCTATGGCTGTATCAGCCCGAGATTGCCGTCTTTGCGACGGTACAGGATGGCCACGGCGTCGTCGTCGGAATCCCGAAACACGAGGAAGTCGTCGTTGGCCTGATCCATCCTGATCGCCGCGTCTTCGATCGACATGGGCTTGACCGCATACCGCGTGGCCCGGACGATGCGCGGACCGTCGGGGGTCGGGAGGGTCTCATCGGCTGCCGGCGCGACCTTTCTATCCCGAACGACCTTCGCCGCCTGCCGCCGGCGCGCACCCCACTTGCCTTTGAGCTTCTTGGCCTGTTGCTCGATCTTCAGCACGGCCTGGGGAACGGCAAGGTGCCAGCTGGTCGCTTCGGCGGTTCCGCTGAGCATGTGGTCGCCGCGGGTGTGAATGGCGATCTCCACCTTGTGGCGGTACTTCTCCTTGGTGACGGTCACCAGGGCGGAGATCGCCGCGTCGTTGAGCACACGTTCGAGCGTGCCGAGTCGCTTGGTGATCAGGTCCCGGAGGGGTGCCGTCACCGTGACGTGGCGGCCCGTGATGTCTAGACGCATGTTCCTTGAGCTCTCAGCTCTCAGCTCCCAGCCTTCAGCTTGACGCTCTCAGTTCGCGGCCTTAGCAAGTCCGTTGGCTCCGAGCTGAAAGCTGATAGCTGGCAGCTGATAGCTTAAAAGAGCACCTTCCGCTGGTTCGACGTCGGGATCTTCAGCTCTTCGCGGTATTTTGCGATGGTGCGGCGGGCGAGCATCAGCCCTTCCTTCTGCAGGATGCTGACGATCTTCGAGTCGCTGAGCGGCTTCCGAGGGTCCTCGTTCTCGATGATCTTCCTGATCCGCTGCTTGATCGTGACCGACGACACGCTGTCGCCATACGAGCTGCTGATCCCGCTATGGAAGAAGAACTTCAACTCGAACACACCCTGCGGAGTGTGCATGTACTTGTTGTTGACGACCCGACTGACGGTGGACTCGTGCATGCCGATATCGTTGGCCACGTCTCTCAACACCAGGGGGCGGAGATGTTCGATGCCCAGATCCAGGAACTCGCGCTGAAAATTGATGATGCTCGTCGCGACCTTGTGGATCGTCTTCTGCCTCTGGTCCACTGACTTGATCAGCCAGAGTGCGGACCGGAACTTGTCCTTGACGTAGGCGCGCGTCTCGTCGCTGTTCTCGGTCGTCCCTTTGTCGAGCAGGCGCCGGTAGTACGGGCTGATCCGCAGCTGCGGCAACCCCTCTTCGTTGAGCATCGCGACGTACTGATCTTCGACCTTCACCACGTACACGTCGGGGATCACGTACTGCGACTGGGAGGGGTTGAACCGGCTGCCGGGCTTCGGATCGAGGTTGCGGATGATCTCGACGTGTTCCCGGAGATCCTCGATCTGCACGCCGAGCTTGCGCGCGATCTCGGGCACCTGGTGGTTCTGCAACAGCCTCAGGTGTTCGGTGACGATTTTCTCAGTATTGGTACCTTCGAGACCGAGGTGCCTGATCTGGAGCCAGAGGCACTCCTGCAGATCGCGTGCGGCCACGCCGATCGGATCGAAGGTCTGAATGTGCTGGAGGGCCTTCTCGACTTCGCCGACCGGCCAATCGGCCATGGCGGCGATCTCTTCCACCGACGCGACCAGGTAGCCGTCGTCATCGAGGTTGCCGATGATGGCGCCGCCGATCTCCTTGAGCTTCTCGTCGCTCGTCTGCAACGAGAGCTGCCATATCAAGTGGTCTGACAGCGAGCCGGCACTCGAGAGGGTGTTCTCGATCGGCGGCAGTTCCTTGACCTCCTGGGGCGTCCGTGGCCGGTAGCCGTCGTCCAGGTAGTCCCCGAAGAAGTATTCGTAGTCCGCGTCATCCCACGCGTCCGTCTTTTCGGTGGCGGGCTGTTCGGCGGCCTTTTCGGGCTGCTGCTGTTCGGCGGGTTGAAGCTCCTCGGTCGGGACTTCTTCGAGAAGCGGATTCTCGACCATTTCCTGGTTCAGGAGATCGGCAAGCTCCAGCGTCGACATCGGCAGCAGTTTGATGGCCTGCTGGAGCGACGGCGTGAGGATGAGCTTTTGAACGAGTTTGGTATGGAGCTTCTGCGCGATCGCCATGGTCCGGTCCGACCTTCCGTCCTTTCAAGAATCTTAGTCCAATCGGAAGTCAGCGCCGAGGTAAATCCTCTTCACTTCCTCATCATCCGCAAGGCTTTGCGGGGTTCCACTCTTGAAGATCACGCCGTCGTGGACGATGTAGGCGCGGTCGGTGATCCGGAGCGTTTCGCGGACATTGTGGTCCGTGATCAGCACCCCGATGCCCCGGGATTTCAAATGGAAGATGATCTTCTGGATGTCGGACACGGCGATCGGATCGATCCCCGCGAATGGCTCATCCAGCAGCATGAACTTCGGGGAGATGACCAGCGCGCGCGTGATCTCGACCCGACGGCGCTCCCCTCCCGAGAGCGTATAGGCTGGTGACTTCGCGAGCCGCGTCAAGTCGAGCTCCGCGAGCAGTTCCCGGAGGCGCGCCCCGCGGCCCGCCGCGTCGAGGTCGATCGTTTCCAGAATGGCCGCGATGTTCTGCTCGACGGTCAGACCGCGGAAGATGGAGGCCTCCTGGGGAAGGTAGCCGATCCCCTTCCGGGCGCGGACGTACATCGGCGCGTCAGTCACGTCCTCTCCATCGAGCAGCACCCGGCCGGAGTCCGGGCCCACGAGGCCCACGACCATCGAGAAGGTGGTGGTCTTACCGGCCCCGTTCGGGCCGAGCAGACCGACCACTTCTCCCGACGAGACGTTGAGGTTCACGCCGCGGACGACGGTGCGACCGCTGAATGACTTGGTGAGATCGGTCGCGTGCAGCGTCGGCATCAGCGGCCCAGGCCCGCCGGGCACGCCTTCAGCGTCTCCGCGCGCATCGGGATGTTCCCGGCGGCCGATCCCTGAACGCCGGCATTCTCGGTTGTCCGATCGAACGTCACGGTTGCTCCCTCGGTCAGCGTGCAGGTGCCGTTCTTCTCTTCGATCACTTCGACGGGTGTGCCGACCATCAGGTAGCGGTCGTCGACGGCCGTGTAGGTCAGATGCGCGCCCTTCGCAAGCCGCTTGCCCTCGCGTACCTGAACGTTACCGTTGGCGCCATACGCCTCGACGCGTTCGAGCTCGTTCGCCCCGGTCTTGAGGAACAGTTCGATCTTGTCACCGGTCACGTCGCCCTGCAGCCCCTTGATGCGCGCCTTGCCGTCATAAATGGCCAGCCGTTTGGCGTCATCGTACCTGAACGAATCGGCGTTGCCGTTGGTCAGCTGGCGCCTGCGAGCACCGGTTTTCGCATCGGTCTCCTCGAAGAGAAAGGTGGTGGTGGCGTCCCCAGCCGCGGTGAGGTTCCCCGTCTTGTCGTCGATGGTGATGGTCGTGGCCTTGATCGTCGTATCCGCTCCCTGCCAGAGGACGACATTGCCGGTGTAGACGGCGGCAGACGCCACACCCTTGTAGGCGAGCCGATTTGACGTGACGTTCACGGGCTCGGTGTCATTCAGCATCGAGGGGGTCTTGCCCTTGGTGTCGGCGGCTGCACGACGTCCCTTCTGAGGCTGGATCGTACTGCGCACCCCGGTTTCCGCCGTCATCTCCCGCGTCGTCAACGAGAACTGGATGGTGCGCGCGGCGACCGACACCTTGCCGTCCGTCACACTGGGTGCCGGGCCCGGCTGTCCCGCGGCCAACATCAGGTCCAGGCGGTCCTCGGCCAGGTGATAGATTCCCTGCTGGGCGTCGGCGACGAAATCCGGGGCGTCGGTGAACTTCACGTTGCCGCGGAAGTCCGCCCGCTGGATCGCTCCAAGCCCCGGCTGCGTGTCGATGATCAGGGTCTGTGATCTCGCCGTGCGGTCGAGTGCGGCCGCGTTGCGCCGGGCCGCACGTGTTTCCCGGTAGTCGACTCCGCCGCCAAAGGTGGCGGTCTGCAGCCCGGCTCCTCCAGCGCCCGCCGCTGACAGCGTGGCTGCGCGGATCGTCTTCGACGGCCCGTCACCCTCGGGCGGCAGGTCTACCTGGACACGGTCGTTGGCCGACAGGCTGGAGATCGTCGTGCCGTCCGGCCCCAGCCCGATGTCGATGGTGTTGCCGGCGATCCGCTTGCCTGCGCCCGCCCCGGCCAGCTGTACGACCGCGTTCTCGACGAGCTTGGCGTGCTGCAGCGTCCGGCCGTCCTCGCCGTAGGCCATGTCGATGTCGCGGGCCGACATCGATTGCGGCCCGCCGGCTCCGCCGGTCATCCGGCTGTTCCCGCGCAATTCGAGCATCCGGACCCGCTCATCGTCCTCGGTCAGGCGGACGGTGATCTCATTGGCCTGCGCGACGCGTCCCTCCCCCATGATCCTCGCCTCGCTCTGCAGCTGGATGTAGTGCTCTGTTCTCGCCATACCGATCGCGCGGGCGGCCGCGTCCAGCCCGCCGTCGCCGTTCTGGCCGGGAGCGACGATGACCCGCGCGTTCCTCTGGATCCAGAAGACTTCGCGGTTCTGGTCGTAGGTCGCGTCGTCGCCCGAACCCTTCATCCGTCCCTTCGAGAAGTCGACGCGCCCGGGAATCTTCACGATGCCGTCGGCCTGGGTGTAGGTCGCTTCAGCGGCCGTCACATCGAGCCCGCCGGCGTCGGTCAAGCGCACGTCCCTCCGGAAGACGGCTTCCTTGAGGCCGCCGTCTTCGCCGGGGATGATGTCTGCCTCACGAGCCTTGACCGTTAACGGACCGTTCGCGCGGTTGATGGTGATTTCAACGTCACCTGCGAGCCGCTGGCGACCGTCGGCCATCACGACCTGGGTGCCGAACGCCGCAGCCCAGCGCTGTTTACCGGATGGGTCGATGACTTCGTGCCTGCCGCCGCCAGGATTCACGAGAGTGGCGCCGGGAACGGCCTGCGGCGGTGCCTGCCGGATGGTCGGCTGCTGCCGTCGCAGGGATGTCACCAGGAGCGCGATGAAGCCGATCACGATGATCGCGATCGCGACCCGCGCGGGGCGCTGCCAACGCATCAGTCCTGCAGGCCTTTGAAATCGGCCACTGACAGTTCGAGGTAGGTCTCCCCCTTGTATTCGTTCTTGTCCAGGGAGAAGGCCAGGTTGACGCCCGCGCGGTTCTGCTCGAGAAATCCGGCGCGCTCGGCGGCGCGCCACGCGATCGCCCGGAACCGGCGGCCATCCTGCGCGAAGGTCATCTTGAGGTGGCGTTCCTTGATCGTGCGCGGACCGTCGACGATCTCGACCCCCGAGGCGTGAAACACCGGTCGCGGGTTGGAGAGCCCGAACGGACCGAGCAGATCGAGGCCCCGCACCAGGTCGTGGGTGATCGCCTTGAGCGAGAGCTGGGCGTCGATCCGCAGGCGCGGGCGCAGCTGGTCCGGTTCGATCACCTGGTTCGCATACGCATTCACGCGCGCCCGGAACTCCGGGACGCGTGCGGCCTCCATCGTGAGGCCTGCGGCCTGCTTGTGGCCGCCGAATTTCACGAACAGGTCCGCGCAGTGCTCGAGGGCGGCGAGCAGGTCGAAATCCGGGATGCTGCGACAGGATCCGTGCGCGATGTCGCCGTCGATCGAGAGCACGATGGACGGCTTGTGGTACGAGTCCACCAGCTTCGACGCGGCGATCCCGATGACGCCGCGATGCCACCCGAGGCCGCCCACGACCAGTACGTTATGGGCGCCGACGGCAGGATCCGTTTCGATCGCCTTTTTCGCATGCGCGACGAGCTCGGCCTCCTCGGTCTGGCGCTTCAGGTTTTCGTCGCAGAGCTGCTGCGCTAGGGCGCGTGCCTCGTCCCCCAGCGCTTCGTCGGTCGCCAGCAGGAGCCGGGCGGCGATGTCCGGCGTGCTCATGCGGCCGGCCGCATTCACCCGTGGCGCAATCAAGAAGCCCACATGGTAGCTGTCGATCGTCTTGCCCGTGAGCCCGCAGGCATCGAGCAACGCGCGCAGGCCCACCGCGTGCGGTCCCCTCGAGAGCGAGCTTAGACCGTGGCTCGCGATGACGCGGTTCTCACCCACCAGCGGAACGACGTCCGCGAGCGTTCCGATCGCCGCGATCTTGACGAATGCCGGGAGCCACTTCCCTTTGCCCGCGCGGTCGCACAGCGCCTGGACGACCTTCAGCGCGACGCCCACGCCGGCCAGGTACTTGTCCGGATATGTGCAGTCCGCGCGTTTGGGGTTGATCACCGCCAGGGCCGACGGCAGCGTGCCTTCAGGTTCGTGATGGTCGGTGATGATCAGATCGACGCCGAGATCCCGGGCCCGCTGGGCCGCTTCCCCGGCCCGGATTCCGCAGTCGACCGACACGATCAGCCGTACGCCCTGGGCGTGCAGCCGTTCGATGGCGGCGGGCTGCAGTCCGTACCCATCCCGCATCCGTTCGGGGAGGAAGTGGATCACCTCCCCGCCGAGCATCTCCAGCGCGCGCCGCAGGATCACCGTGGAGGTGATGCCGTCCACGTCGTAATCCCCGTGGATGGCGATCTTTTCCTTGAGGGCGATCGCGCGCTCCAGGCGCGGAATCGCCTTGTCCATGTCGGCGAGCTTGAACGGATCGTTCAGATGATCGAGGGTTGGATGGAGAAACCGGGACGCCGCCTCAGCGTCGCCGAAACCGCGCATGCACAGCAACCGGGCAATCGTGGGATGCACGTCGAGGGCTGCCGCAAGCGCGGCGGACTGCTCGTCGTCACACGGCAGGTGATGCCAGAGGAGGGTCTTCATGCATTCAGCATTGACTTTTTCTTGTCCACGAACGCCGTTCCTTCTTCGCCCATCCTGCGGAACTTGTCGTAACGCAGGTTCAGCCGCTCCTGGACGCCGAGGGCCGAAACCTCCGCGAGCGCATGGTTCAGCGCCTGGTCCACCAGCGCGGTCGCCCGTTCGTGATCGTTGTGGGCGCCGCCCGCCGGCTCGGGGATGATGCCGTCGACCAGGCCCAGGGCCACCATGTCGGGGGCGGTGATCTTCAGCGCCGCGGCGGCTTCGACCTTGCGGTTCGAGTCGCGCCAGAGAATCGCCGCACACCCTTCGGGCGGGATGACGCTGTAGACCGAGAACTCCTGCATGAAGACGCGATCGCCGATCGCGATCCCGAGCGCCCCGCCGCTTCCCCCTTCGCCGCACACCGTGACGATGATCGGGACTTCGATCATCATCATCTCGCGCAGGTTCAACGCGATCGCCTCTGCGACGCCTCTCTCTTCAGACTCGACACCCGGATAGGCGGCCGGGGTGTCGATGAAAACGATGACCGGGCGGCTGAACTTCTGGGCGAGCTGCAACACCCGGAGGGCTTTCCGGTAGCCTTCCGGCCGCGCGTACCCGAAATTGCGGAAGATCTTCTGCTTCGTATCGCGCCCCTTCTGGTGCCCGATGACGGCCACGGATTGCCCGCGATACTCGCCGAACCCGGTGATGATCGCGTGATCGTCGGCGAAGCGGCGATCCCCGTGCAGCTCTTCCCATCCCGTGAACAGCCGCTCGATGTAGTCGAGCGTGTTGGGCCGGTTCGGATGGCGGGCGACGAGCACGCGCTGCCAGGGGGTCAGGTTCTCGTAAAGGACGACGCGGATCTCGTCGGCCCGCTTCCGCAGCGTGTCGATGGACCGCTTGCGCTCGGGCGTCTGCGGCAACATCCCGAGCGCCTCGATCTCCTTGAGGAGGACGCCGACCGGCTCTTCGAATTCCAGCAGTTCAGGAGGCATAGGGTTTGGCTCTGGGCTATCTGAGTTCCACCGATCCCGATCCGCACAGTTGTTCCACCTCGGACACCAGCCGCTCAGAAGGCTTCACCCGCTGGGTCACCTCGGACCTGACCCGCAGCGGTTTTCCCTTCCCTTTGACGTCCAGCTCGAGGAACACGCGGCGATCGCCGCGATGGCGCGAGAGCAGCTCGGCGAGGGCTTCGAAAGTGTTTCGCCCGTGCGGGGGGACGGAGAGATGGATCGCGACTTCCTTCGTGGTGCGTTCCTGGAGCATCGCAATAGGCTGCAGCTCCGTCGCCACGATCCGGGCAGATTCATCGTCCTTCTCCAGCTTGCCGCGGACGAGCACCATGGCGTCGGCTTCGATCACCCCGCCGTATTTGCCGAACGTTTCGGGGAACACCACGATCTCCAGGTTTCCCGCGACATCGTCCAGCATGAAGACCGCCATCCGATCTCCCTTCTTCGTCTTGAGCGGACGCAGGCCCGAGACGATGCCGGCGGTCCAGACGTCGGGCAGCGATTCGGTGAGGTCGGCGACCCGCCGGGCGCCGAACACTTTGAGATCGTCGGCGAACCGGTCGAGCGGGTGTCCGCTGAAGTAGAACCCGAGCGCTTCCTTCTCACCGGCGAGCTGGACGGCCTCGCCCCAGGGTGGGGCATCGGCGAGAGGCACGGTCATCGGGGTACCGTCTTCCGCCGGACCGCCGAACAGCTGGGTCTGCCCCTTGTCACGATCCCGTTGATGGCGGTTGCCATGCTCGAGGGCCTTGTCGATCGCGGTAAACAGACGGGCCCGTGCCCGTCGCGTATCGCTCGCCGCGTCGGGTGCCAGGGAGTCGAGCGCACCAGCCTTGACCAGACTCTCGAGCACCCGTTTGTTCACCAGCCGCAGGTCACCATGCTCGCACAACGCATGGAGCGAATGGAGCCGCCCGACCGTCCGGCGCACGTCGAGAATCGACTGGACGGCTCCCTCCCCGACGTTCTTCACGGCGCACAACCCGAACCGCACACCCTCTTTGACGACGGTGAACCGCAGTTCGCTGGAGTTCACGTCCGGCGGCAGGATCGGCACGCCGAGCTCACGGCACTCGTTCAGATACATCGCGAGCTTGTCGGTGTTGGCCGATTCGATCGTGAGCAGCGCCGCCATGAAATGCCACGGGTAGTTGGCTTTGAGATACCCGGTCTGGTACGCGATCCAGGCGTAGGTCGTCGAGTGCGACTTGTTGAAGCCGTACCCGGCGAAGTATTCCATCAGGTCGAAGATCTTCGTCGCTTTCTTCTCGTTGACGCTGTTGTTCTTCGCTCCCTGCATGAAGGCTTCACGTTGCCGGGCCATGACCCTGGGATCCTTCTTGCCCATGGCCTTTCGCAACATGTCGGACTGGCCCATCGTGAAGCCGGCGAGCACCGCGGCGATGCGCATGACCTGCTCCTGGTATGCGATGACGCCGTAGGTGTCTCCGAGGATCGGTACCAGTTGCGGGAGCTCGTACTTGACCTCGGTTTTGCCCTGTTTTCGCGAGATGTAGTCGTCGACCATCCCCGATTTGAGCGGACCGGGCCGGTAGAGCGCGTTCAACGCGATCAGGTCGTCGAGCCGCCCCGGCTTCGCCTTGCGGAGCAGTTCGCGCATGCCTGAGCTTTCGAACTGAAAGACGCCGTAAGTCTGGCCGTCGCAGAACAACTGGAAGGTCCTGGCGTCGTCGAGGGGAATCGCGTCGATGTCGAGCGTGATCCCCTCGGTGCGCTTGATCTCATCCAGCGCGTCCTGGATCAGCGTGAGCGTGCTGAGACCCAGGAAATCCATCTTCAGCAGGCCAACGCGCTCGACCTCCTTCATCGCCCACTGGGTGACGATCTCGTCCTTCTGACTCTTGTAGAGCGGGACGAACTCCGTCAGGGGGCGAGGCGCGATCACGACGCCCGCGGCGTGAACCGACGCGTGCCGCGTCATGCCTTCGAGCCGCTGGGCCACGGCCAGGAGCTCCTTGATGCGCTCGTCTTTCTGCTGGAGGTCCCGGAGCACGGGGCTCTCTTCGAGCGCCTTGGCGAGGGTCATGTCGAGTGCCGGGGGGACGGCTTTCGCCACGCGGTCCGCGTCCGCGTAGGGAATGTCCATGACCCGGGCGACGTCGCGAACGACCGCGCGCGCCTTCATCGTGCCGAACGTGATGATCTGTGCGACGTTGGCCCGGCCGTACTTCTGGGTGACGTACTCGATCACTTCACCGCGGCGCCGCTCGCAGAAGTCGATGTCGATGTCGGGCAGCGACACCCGTTCCGGGTTCAGGAAGCGCTCGAAGATCAGGTCGTACTCGATCGGATCCACGTCGGTGATGCGCAGGCAATACGCGACGAAGCTGCCGGCCGCCGAGCCACGGCCGGGCCCGACCGGGATCCCTTTCTCGCGCGCGTAACGGATGAAATCCCAGGTGATCAGGAAGTACCCGGGGTACTTCATCTGCTGGATCATCTCGATCTCATAGGTCAGCCGTCGTTCGTACTCGTCGATCGTGTGCTTGAGGATCCCTCTCGCGGCGAGGTCTTGCAGCCGCGCCAGCCGCATCTCGAAGCCCTGGCGGACGATGTGCTCGAAATAGCCGTCCAGGGTGAAGTCAGCGGGGACGTCGAAGTTCGGAAGGTGGTTTACCGTTCCCGAGAGATCGACCTGGCAGCGCTCGGCGATCCGGACGGTGTTGGCCATCGCCTCCGGAAAGTCGCCGAACACGAGGGCCATCTCGGCGGCCGTCTTCAAATAGAACTGGTCCCCGTGATACCGCAGCCGCTCGGTGTCGTTCACCGTCTTCCCGGTGCCGATGCACAGCAGGATGTCGTGCGGCTTGAAATCGGAGTTCTGCAGGTAGTGGACGTCGTTGGTCGCCACGACCTGCAGGTTCAGCTCTTTCGCAATCGGCTGCAGACCGATGTTGACGATCTTCTGCTCTTCGATGCCCTGATACTGCATCTCGAGGAAGAAATTGTCCGGCCCGAGAATGTCCCGGTACGCCGCGGCCGCTTCCATCGCTTTCTTCTGCTGCTCTCTGCGGATCCCGGTCGCCACCTCACCCTTGAGACAGCTGCTCAGGCCGATCAGCCCTTTGGAGTGTTGCGCGAGGATGTCCTTGTCGATGCGCGGCTTGTAATAGAAGCCTTCGGTATATCCCGACGACACGAGCTTGATGAGATTGTGGTAACCCTCTCTGGTTTCCGCCAGCAGGACGAGGTGATTGGCCGTCTCGCCAGGGGTGCCGCTCTTCGTGCGCCGGTCACCCGGCGCCACGTAGACCTCGCAGCCGAGGATCGGATTGATCCCGCGCTTTCTCGCCTGGTCATGAAAGATGATCGACGAGAACATGTTGCCATGCTCCGTGATCGCCGCCGCCGGCATCTTCAGCTCGACACATTTATCGAGCAGCTCCTCGATCCGGCAGGCGCCGTCGAGGAGCGAATATTCGGAGTGCAGGTGAAGGTGGACGAATTCGCTCATTGCAATGCTGAAGGCTGAATGCTGAATGCTGAAGTATTGGTGCAATGCCGAATGGCGCAATGAAGGCGGCCTTGCCACCTTGATCCTTGCACCCTGACTTCAGCATTCAGCATTCAGCCCTCAGCATTGTCATCGTCAGTGTCTACTCCCATTCAATGGTCGAGGGTGGTTTGGAACTGATGTCGTAGACCACCCGATTGATCCCCTTGACCTCGTTGACGATGCGCGACGAGATGGACGCGAGGAGGTCGTGGGGCAGGCGCGCCCAGTCGGCGGTCATGCCGTCGCGGCTTTCCACGGCGCGGATCGCGATGGTGTACTCGTAGGTTCGCGCATCCCCCATCACGCCCACGCTCTGGACCGGCAGCAGCACGGCGAAGGACTGCCACAGCGTCCGATACCAGCCCGCCTTCTTCACCTCTTCGGACACGATATGGTCGGCGCGCCGCAGCAGGTCGAGTCGTGAGTGCGTGACTTCGCCCAGGATCCGCACCGCCAGCCCCGGGCCCGGGAACGGCTGTCTCCAGACGAACTCCGCATCCAGTCCCAGCTCCTCGCCGACCTTGCGGACTTCGTCCTTGAACAGGAGGCGGAGCGGTTCCACCAGCGTGAACCGCATCCGCGAGGGCAAGCCGCCGACGTTGTGATGGCTCTTGATCGGCGCGGACGGACCGACGACCGATACACTCTCGATGACATCGGGATACAGCGTGCCTTGGCCGAGGAAGTCGAAGGATCCGATCTTCGTGGCCTGCTCGTCGAACACGTCGATGAACGTCGCGCCGATGACCTTTCGCTTCTGCTCGGGATCGGTCACACCGGCCAGACGCGTCAGAAACAACTCCGCCGCATCCACGAAGATGAGGGGAAGGTGCAGACGTTCGAACCGCAGCCGGATCTGCTCCGCCTCGTCCTGCCGCAGCACGCCGTTGTCCACGAAGATACAGGTGAGACGATCGCCGATGGCACGGTGCATCAGCACGGCCGCCACCGTTGAATCCACACCGCCGCTCAACCCGCAGACGACGCGTCCCTCGCCGACCTGCGCCTGGATCCGCCCGGTCGCCTCCCCGACAAACGACTGCATTGTCCAGTCGCCCCTGCAGCCACAGACGTCGTAGGCGAAATTGCGAAGGATCTCGAGGCCATGATCGGTGTGCGCCACCTCGGGGTGGAACAAGAGCGCGTACAGGCCGCGGTCTGCCGCCGCCATCGCCGCGACGGGGGCGTTCGCGCTGGTCGCCGTAACCGTGAACCCGGCCGGTGCGGCCTTCACGAAATCGCCGTGGCTGGCCCACACGCGCAGGTCGGACGGGATGGCGGCAAACAGCGGAGCGCCTGGATCGATGTGAATCGTCGCCAGGCCGAACTCGCGGTGGGGCGCCGGCGCGACTTCCCCGCCGAGCGCATACGTCATCAACTGCATTCCGTAGCAGATGCCGAGCACGGGGACACCAGCGTCGTATACCGCAACGTCGCAATGTGGCGCGCCGACATCCGAGACACTCTTCGGACCACCCGACAGGATGATGCCGACCGGCCGTCGTCCCTGGATCGTCGCGAGCGGCGTGTCGAAAGGCAGGATCTCCGCGTATACCGACAGTTCGCGCAGGCGGCGCGCAATCAGCTGGGTGAATTGCGAGCCGAAGTCGAGGACAACGATAGTCTGATGATTCACAGTGAGACTGGCGGACGGGAAAATTCAGCTGATTGGATGACGCTATTATATGGTGTGGACTCGGCCCGCACCACCACAACATCTTGTTGGTTTGTCGCCCAAACGATCGCTTGGTCGGTGACTCTCTCGGCCCTGCCCGTGGGTGGGCTTGCCGCGCAGGCGCTGTCGGTGGCCGGGATGCCCGCAACGCTGCCGGGCACGCCGGCGCCGGTGCCACACGCGCCCACGACCATCGCGTGGACCGTCCCGGTTGCCGCCGCCGCGACCACCAGTCCGCTGATCGTCGGCGATCTCGTGATCGTCGCTCACCTGCCGGGCATCGTCGCGGCGTTCCGCCGCGCGGATGGCGCACCCAGCTGGCGCGCGGAGCTGAATCCCCAGCAACCGCTGGCCAGTGACGGGACCCTGCTCTTCGTGGCGTCCGGAGAAGCCATTCACGCACTTCGCACGGCGGACGGCTCGGTGGCCTGGCGCGCGTCTGCGGGGACACTCACCGCGCCGCTCCTGGTCAAGGACGGCTGGCTCATCGACGCCACCGCAGGCAAGCTCACCGCCCGGCGTGCGACCGACGGCAGCATCGTCTGGACCGCTGAGGCCAGCCTCCAGCGTGAGTCCGCCGCGATCTCCGGGAATGATCTGTTCGTGCCGCTCGTGGACGGACGGGTGCTCGCGCGTGATCTGACCAACGGTCGGATCAGGTGGGAGCGCCGCCTCGGTGGTGCACCCCGCGAACCGCTGGTCGTCGACGAGGCCATCTTCCTGGGCGCCGACGACAAGATGTTCTACAGCCTGCACGCGCGGTCTGGTGAGATCGAGTGGCGGATGCGGGTCGGCTCGGGCATTCGCGGCCGTGCCTCCACCGACGGTGCGCGGGTGTATTTCGCGGGCCTCGACAACCTGGTTCGCGCCGTGGACCGTTGGAACGGCGCCCAGCGGTGGCACACAGGTGTGCCCTTTCGTCCATTGGCGGGACCGCTCGTGGCAGGCGGATCGATTTTCGTCCTGGGTGCGGGCACGCAGATGCGCGTGCTGCTCGCGGCTGACGGCGCGAATGCGGGAAGTATCACGTTCCCCGCGCGTGTGGCGCTGATGCCGGCGTTCTCGGAGACCAGCGGCGGGGTGATTCTCGCGGCCGTGACCGGCGGGCTCGAGGAGAGCTGGAAGCTGTCCTTGACTCACGCGATCCCGGTGAGCCCTATCTCGCGACCGCCTCGATAGCCGCCAGTTCCTGCCGCACGGTCTCGCCGAGTCGCGTCACCCCTTCGCGAATCCTGTCATGTGAGGGTGCGGAAAAGGCCAGGCGAATGATGTTGCGCCCGGCGCCGTTGACGAAGAATGCTTCACCCGCCACATAAATCACGCCGTTTTCGACGGCCCGGGCGATCATCACGTCGGAGTCGATCTGCGGCGGCAGGGTGGCCCACAGGAAGAAGCCGCCCCTGGGTGACGGCCAGCTGAGGTCGTCCTTGAATTCGCGCGTGAGCGCCTCGACCATGACGTCGCGCTTCTGCTGGTAGTGACGCCGGAGCAGTGGCAGCTGGCGCTGCAGCACGCCGCGCCGGCAGGCCTCGTACACCACCCGCTGGTCGAGCGCCCCCGTGCAAAGGTCCTCCGCCTGCTTGGCCATCTCGAATTTCGCCGCGAGCGGGGCCGGCGCGTCAATCCAGGCGACGCGGTACCCCGGAGCGAGGGTCTTCGAGAAGCTGCTCAAGTAGACGACCCTCCCGCTCGCATCATCCGCTTTGATCGGGCGCACGTCCGCCTCCGTGGTCGAGTCCTCGAAATACAGTTCGCGGTAGGGATCGTCCTCGACGATGAGGACGTTGCGCCGCTCGGCCCACGCGAGGAGCCGCTGACGCTTTTCGAGACCGATGAGCAGACCGGTGGGGTTTTGAAAATTCGGAACGACATACAGCACCCGCACCCGCCGTCCCTCGCGCAGGAGCCGCGCGCAGGTGTCCTCGAGCGCGGCGAGGTCGACACCGTCCCCTTCCTGCGGCACCCCCACCATGCTCGCCTGCACGTTCCGGAATGCGGTGATCGCCCCCGTGTAGGTGGGGAGCTCGACCAGCACGACGTCGCCCGGGTCAAGAAGGACGCGGGCCACCAGGTCGAGTCCCTGCTGTGACCCGGTGGTGATCAGCAACTGGTCGGGCGTCGAGGTGACGCCGCGCGACGTCATGATGCCGGCGATTTCTTCGAGCAGTGGTTTGTAGCCGCGTGTCGGCCCGTACTGGAGCACGCTGCCATCGACGCCCGTGAGCAGGTCACGCGTGATTTCGGTGAAGTCGTTCCACGCGAACGTATCCGGCGCCGGGTATCCCGGTGCGAACGAGATGGTGTTGCGGGACTGCGCGAGCACGGTCCCCATCCGGCGGATAGCAGACTCCTTCATCTGCTCGGCGGAATGGGACAGAAAGTCGTCGTAGTTGATCATGCGGAGGCGTTGGGTTGAGCGACGCGAAGATCGCGCACCGTCGCGGGACCGTGCGCATACAGGCGGTACTGGGTCAGGTAGGCGCAGAGTGCGGTGAGGCCGAGGTACTGGAACACGAAGCCGCGCAGGAGCCAGGCCGCCACCTGCATCGGCACGACCGCCAGCCCTGCGAGCGGCACGAAGGCGATCAAGCCGAGGCCCGCGGTCGCGAGGATGGACGCGACGGTCGCCAGGGTCACGAGCAGGAGCACGACGCCGAAGATCGCCGCGATCTCGCGCAAGGCGGATCGCAGGAACTCGAGCACCATCCCGGCCGCCCGGCGAACACTCACTTCCTCGACGGCGATGATCATCTGCGTGAGCAGGTAAACCAGATTGATCAGCGTGATCCACACGACCAGGGCACTGGAAGCCAGCGCCGCGATGATCGTCCACCCGAGGATGACCGGAGTATTGTTGGCGAGCGCGTAGCCGCCGACGATGAACCCGAGATAGCCCGCGGCGGTGATCGCGTAGGCGATCAGCAGGCAGCCCCCCAGCCGCAGGTACCGGCGCCAGAGTCGTTTGCAGCCGTCGAGAAACGGCTCGATATGCGCGCGGCTCGCCCGCCGCACGGAGTCGAGGCGCAACGGAGGCCGTTCGATGGTTCCCGTCGTCGCTTCGGCCTCGGCCAGCAACGCCATCGTCCCCCCCTTGACCACGAAGGTGAGCGCCGAGCCGCCGAGGAGCACCAACAGAAAGGCGGTGCCGAAGGCCACGAACGCGACCGGGTTGGCGAGCAAGGCCGCAAACACGGCTGCCACGATGTCGCGGAGATCGCCGGCCAGCAGGTCCTCGACTTCGGCGCCAAGCAGAAGGACGACGAGGAAGAGCCCGCCGAGCACCGGGACCCCCAGCAGCAGCTTCAAGGTCGCTTCCGCGACGAACTGGGTCACCACGAGCGGCCAGTTGGCTGCAGCGATGATCGCGCCTCGCTTGAGCGCGGCCTTCAGGGGAAGATGGTGAGTCATCGGCGCGGATCCTCAGTGTACCCTTTGCGGTATTCTCCTGCCGAAGGTGCATCCTCTCGACACTCCGCGGATCCGTGACCGTCACGTGAGCTGGCATCGGCTGCTGGGCGCGGGGATGCTGCTCGCGGTGCTCGCGGCCGTTGCCGGTTTCGCGCTCGAGTGGGTCCGCTTCGGGTGGAGCGAATCGCAGGCGATGGCGCGGGTGGACGCCGAGGTGCGCCGCGAGTTCGGCGTGATGACGGCACTGCTCGGCGAGCGGGGTGACGCGATCGCCGGCGATCCCGGCAC
>JACDBQ010000295.1 GCA_013694845.1 Acidobacteriota bacterium | reverse complement strand
CCGCACCCCGCACCCCGCACCCCGCTAGAAATACAACTTCACTCCGAGCTGGATCTGGCGTGCGGCCGCAGCCGTGGTGATCGTGCCGAAGTTGAGGTTCGAGCGATTGGCGTTCGGGGTGCCGAAGTTCGTGGTGTTCAGCAGGTTGAACGCCTCGATGCGGGTCTCCAGCCGTGTGTCCCTCCAGCCCAGCCCGAACACTTTGTGGAGTCCCAGGTCCAGTTGTTTGAAAGATGGACCACGTACGGCGTTGCGGGGCGCATTGCCGAACGGCTGCGAACGATCGGTCGGGATCTCGACCATGTCGCCGTTCAGATAATTCGCCGGTCCGCCGTTGGGCGTGACCGGGTCGCCCAGCAGATTCGGGCGGAAGGTGAATTGTCCGCCCACCTGTGAGGTCGATGCCGGTGAGTACGAGATGTTGACAGGCGCACCACTGGTCATGGTGTTGATGCCGACCAGCCGCCAGCCGCCCAGGATGCCGTCGAGTATCGGCGAGATGTTGGCGCCAAACCGGCGTCCTCTACCGAATGGCAGCTCCCACACCACGCTGGTCGTGTTGTTCAAGGGCTGGTTGTAGCCGGATGTGCCGAAATCCCCCTCGATCTCGCGGAAATTCACGCGGCTGTTGTCGCCGTTCTGCGTTTCGAGGTGTCCGGAGGCGTTGTCCCTGGACCTGGACCACGTGAACGAGTTCAGCAGGTAGAGGCCGCGCGTCGTGCGCCGCTCGACTTTCACCTGCAGCGCGTGGTAATCACCCTTGCCGCCGGCGAAGGCGATCTGGATTTCCTGGAAGCCGGCGATGGGCCGGCGGGCCTGCACGCCCAGGCCCTCGGTCGGAGCGTTGGGCCGCGCCTGGTTGAAGTCACCCAGAATCATGATGTCGCGGCTCCGGTTGCCCACATAGCCCACGTCGACGATCAGGTTCTGCAGGATCTGGCGTTGAACCGACGCATGCCAGCTCTGCACGCTGCCGGTTTCGTTGTCGCGCGGAATGTAGTTGGTCCGCGCATTCAGCGTGTTGAAGTTGGCCGGTACATTCAAACCCTCCGGATATCCCTGCTGTGTCGTTCGGAAGCACGTGGTGGGGGGTGTGGTCGGCCCGCACAGAGGTCGAGAGGTCAGCTGATCGATGACCAGGCCGACCACATGCGGACCGTTGAACGAGAGCAGGTTTTCTCCACCTAGACGGTTGAAGTGAAGGTAGCTCTTGCCGTAGCCGCTGCGCACCACGGTCTTGTCGTCGACGGCGTAGGCCAGACCCACCCGCGGCGCAAAATTGTTCTTGTCGAGATTCACCAGTGCGCGGTCGGCAATCGATCCATCGGTAGCGAACACCAGACTATTGGTGGCGGGGTCAAAGCTGGTGAGAAAGTTGTCTTCTTCCCACTGCGGAGTGCCGAGCTCGTACCGGAGCCCAAGGTTGAGGGTCAGCTTCTGGTTGACCTTGAAGTCGTCCTGGAGATACGCGAAGTGCATCTGCTGACGGAGATGGGCCAAGAACGGGTTCACCAGGGAGTACCTGCTGCGCAAGCCGAACATGAAGTCGGCCAGGTTATAGGTGGCCACGTCGGCCGGGGAGGTCAAGGAGGGGCGGCTGAATTGACCGGCGTAGAGGTCATTGCCGTACTTGGGGTTGAAGTCGTCGATCTCGGTGCTGATCGTCTGGAACTCGTACCCGGTCTTGAAGCTCTGACGCCCCCGTAACCAGGAAAAGTTGATTTTCGGGTTGATCACGAACGGATCCTGGAACTGTGGATTGCTGTTCTGGCGGCCAAAATTGGTAAAGCCGGTGATCGCCTGCTCGGTCAGACCGCCGGCGAAACGGGGGTCGGTCGGCAGCCCCGGGATGCCGTACAGCTCAAATGCGCCAGGGCCACCCACTCCGGGTGGCTCTTTACCCGCTTCGGTGCGCGAGATACCCAGCCGGAACTCCAGCAGCGACGCGGCGCTGGTGACGTAGGTGAAGCCGGTCGCCAGTTGCTGATTGAGCACGTGCACGAACGCGTTACTGGGGCTGCCGGTGGCGCCGGGAATCGAAGGCGGCTCGAAGTTCTCCAGCTTCCGGTGGCTCCCGCGGACGAAGGCGCTGATCGCGCTGCTGAACCGGTGATCGACTTTCACGTCGAACTTGTCGTTGAAGTCTTCGCGGCGCGGAAGCGAATCGAAGTTATTGGCGAGGCCGGGTTTGGTGGGGTCCGGCAGGTCGGCCAGCACCTTGCGCGCGAACGCGGTCATGTCGCCCAGGGGGACGACACCATCGGCATAGGTGACGCCGGTCAGCGGATTGGTAACGGCTCTGCCGAGGATTCCCCGACGCTGGTCGAGGGTGGGGATAGTCGCGGCGGTGAAGACCCGCGAGACCTGACGGAACCCTTCGAAATCTCCGAAAAAGAAAGTCTGGTTCCGCACGATCGGCCCACCGACGACAAACCCGTACTGATTCCGGTTCAACTTGGGCTTGACCCCGCTCGACGGCTTGAAGAACCCGACCGCGTTCAGTGCGGTGTTGCGATGGAACTCCCAGCCGGTGCCGGTATAGCGATTCGTGCCGCTGCGGAACGAGGCGTTGATGACCGCGCCGCCGGTGCGCCCGTATTCCGCGCTGAAGTTGTTGGTCTGGACCTTGAATTCCTCGAGCGCGTCCGGCGATACCTGCACCACCTGGTTCGAGAAGCCCTGGTTGCTGGTGCCGTACGAGTTGTTGTCGACGCCGTCCAGGATGAAGCTGTTCAAGGCACTGCGGAGCCCATGCACATTGAACGACGCGTCGCGGGAGTCGGCGATGGCAGACCGGCGAACGCCGGGGCTGAGCAGCGCCAGGTCCGCGTAGTTCCGGCCGTTCAGCGGCAGGTTGACGATCTGCTCCTTGGTGATGACCTGACCGCGGTCGCTGGAGTCGGTTTCGAGCAGCTTGGACGCGCCCGTCACCTCCACCGTCTCAGTGATGTTGCCCGCCTTCAACAACAGGTCCACTCTCTGGCGCGCGCCGACCGTGACCGTCACGTCGTTGGCTTCGGCGGCGGAGAAACCCTGCAGCGCCGCACGCACCTGGTAGGGGCCGATCCGGACGTTGAGGAACTGAAAGTTCCCGTCGTTGTCCGTCACCGTGTCCGCGGTGATGCCGGTGCTGACGCTCTTCAGCGTCACCGTGACGCCCGGCACGACCGCGCCGGAGGCGTCTCGCACGGTGCCCAGCACTGTCGCGGTATCGAACTGGGCGGAGGCGGACGACGGTAACAGCAGGGCCGCTATGAGCCCGAGCAGACGGAACGGTGTAGCCAGCCGGAGTGTCTGGATCATGCGACCTCTTGGAAGTGGAAAGTGCGGAGAGTATACGTCACCGCCGTCACAAAGTCGTGTGCGGTGTGGTACGAGCAAACGGGCCGGTCCATTCCTGGAACGGCCCGTTTGCCGAAGGTCGAAGGCTTCTAGAATTCGATCCGCACGGCGAACTGCATCAGCCGCGCGTCGCCGGCGAGCGACGTGATCGTTCCCGCCGTGCTGCCCGGGATGCTGCGATTGGGAAGGCCGAAATTCGGGCGGTTGAACACGTTGAACACGTCCCACCTGAGAACGGCAGCCGAATCCCCGATCAGGCCGAATCGGCGCTGAAGGCTGGTGTCGAACGAGGCATACCGAGGTCCGCGCAGGATGTTGCGGCCCGCGTTGCCGAACGTGCCGGACGGTACCAGCTCGAACCCCGCGACATTGAACCAGCTGTCGACCGTGCGCGCTCCTTCCGGATCCCCTACAAGGTTCGGCAGCCCGGTAGCGCCATCACCGACATTGTTCGTGCCCTGCGTGACCGTAAAGGGAAGCCCCGACCTGCCGGTATAGATGCCGCTGAGCGTCCATCCACCGAGCAGCGCTGCGCCCGGGCCCGTTGACAGCCACGGTTTACCCGCTCCAAACGGCAACTCCACGACGAAGCTCCCGACGAACCGGTGCCTGACGTCGAAGTCACTCGGGCCCTCCCAGGACGACAGGTCCCGTCCATTCTGCGGTCGACCGGAGGAGGCGG
This sequence comes from Acidobacteriota bacterium, assembly GCA_013694845.1. Lineage (GTDB taxonomy): Bacteria > Acidobacteriota > Vicinamibacteria > Vicinamibacterales > 2-12-FULL-66-21 > JACDCA01. Next base: position 6,720 of record JACDBQ010000295.1, on the reverse strand, counting down.
CGAGATGCTCGGGCGCCTGATCGCGCGACTCGCCGAGCGTGTACGACATGCGGAACCCGTAGCCGCGCGCGAAGCGCCGCTCGAAGCTGAAATCCGCTCCGAGGTACTCGGACTCCCCGCTGTGCTCCCGGTACTGGATGTGGCCGAGCGTGGGGTAGGGCCGTGCGCCGTTGGCGTCGCGCGTACCGGGCAGTGGCTGGTTCAGATTCCGCAGGATCGCGAGATTGCTCCCGCGGGTGCCGATGACGTCGATGGAAGCGACATACGACGCGCCGAACTGCTTCTCGATGCCGCCGCTGTAGTGGTGATACAACGCCGCCGGAGCATTGCGATCCGACGTCCGGAGCGTGAGCCGGCCGAGCACGATGTTGTTCGGATCCAGGTAACCGGCCGGGAACCCGTCGCGCAGGAAAAACACCGGGTCGACCGCGGAACTCGAACGGATACGGATGTTGCGCAGCCCCGGCGGGTTCAGCGCGAGCTGGTCCTCCGACCCGATGCGATCCAGCAGGTTGTAGAAGATACCGTAGCCGGAACGCAGCACGGTCGTGTCGGTGAGCCGGTAGACCAGGCCGAGCCGCGGGGCAAAGTTGTTGGTGTCGGGCTTCACCAGCGCCCGATCCTCGAGCGAGCCGTCCGACGCGCTCACCAGGGTCCCGCGCGCCGGGTCGAAGTTCGCCTGCCGGTTGTCGGCCTCGAGCGAGGGTGTCATGAAGTCGTACCGCAGACCCAGCGTGAGCGTCAGATCATCGCTCGGTCTCCAGTCGTCCTGCGCGTAGAACGAGGTCGACCAGCGGCGCTGGTTGACCCTGTGGACGTTCGACAACTCGGCGTCGAAGACATAGCCGAGCATGAAGTCGGCCAGGGCGCTGCCGGTGTTCGCCACAGGGGTCGTGCCATCGAACACCTGGGTGAAGCCGCCGCTGAACTGCAGGTTGCCGCGCGTGGATGGGATGTCCACGTACTCGTTGTTCATGATCGGCATCAGGTCGGCGCCGAACTTCCACTGGTGCCGGCCCCGCAGCCATGACAAGGTGTTCGTGATCTGCACCTGGTCGGTGTGCTGGAATTTCGGCATGAAGTTGGGCGAGCCGAGCCGGCTGTAGCCGCCGCCAATGTCGATGCCGACGATTCCGCCGGCCGTCACCGGGTCGTCGGGCACGCCCCGGAACCCGATTTGAGACGTACCGGACTGCCCGAAGGGATCCTGGGTGCCATCGGAAATCCCACGCGCCCACGATACGCGGGTCTCGTTGAAGACGGCCGAGCCGAAGACTTTCGTCAGGCCGCCGACCAGCGCGTGCGACTTCAGGTAATTGCGGCCCCAGGCCGAGGTGCTGGTGCCGTCGAGCAGGCCGCCGAAGTTGCCCGGCACGAAACGGAAGCGATCGCTATAGATGTAGCGGGCGAACATATTGTCCGCTCCGCCGAGCCGCACGTCCATGCGCCCGAGGAACCTCTCGCCGTCGTCCTGCACCGACGGTGTTCGCAGGAAATTATTCGTGCCGGGCGTGTTGGGCATCGGGATCAGGTTGAGGATCGCCGCGGCGACCGGGTCGAGGCGGTTGGCCGGGATCGTGTTGCCGGGGAACGGCTGTCCCGTCAAGGGATCCCGGATCGCTCCCGCGAACACGCCACTGCGCTCGTTGACCGTGGGGACGCGCGTCAGCCGGGTCACGCCGCGCGAGATGCGAGTCCCTTCAAAGTCACCGAAGAAGAACGCGCGGTCCTTGACGATTGGCCCGCCGAGGTTGCCGCCGAACTGGTTCTGGTCGTTCTTCGGCTTGTCGACGGTCGGGTTGGTCTGCCGCGCCCGTTCGATGAAGAACGGGTATCCGTCGAACCTGTCGTTGCGGTAGTAGTCGTAGGCGGTGCCGCGGAAGCGGTTGCTCCCCGATTTCGTGGTCACGCTGATGGCGGCGCCGGGCGCGCGGCCGTACTCCGCTCCGAACGCGCTCGTCACCACCCGGAATTCGTTGATCGCGTCGACCGAGGGACGCGACACCTGGGTGCTCAGTTCCTGAACGTTGGTCGAGATCGAATTGTTGTCGACGCCATCGAGCAGGAAATTGTTCTGGAGCGACCGGTTGCCATGGACGCTGACCCCACCCGTGCGGCCGGCCGCCGTGCTCCCGGATTCTTCCGTATACCGGTCACCCTGCACGCCGGGAACGAGGGCGAGCAGGTCGTCCCAGTTGCGGATGGCCAGCGGGAGCTTCGACACTTCCACCTGATTGACGACCTTGCCGACGATCGGGGACTCGGTGTTGATGAGCGGCGACGTCCCTTGGACCGTGATCTCTTGCGTCACCCCGCCGGGCGACAGGGTGAAATCGACCCGTGCGCGCTGTCCGACCTGGAGCGGCAGCGCCTGTGTGCGCGGTTGAAATCCTGTCAGTTCCGCCCGGACCTCGTAGTCGCCCGGCAGAAGCCCCTGGCCAAGGTATGTGCCCTCGGAATCTGTCACCAGCGTCGTCACCGCGTTGGTGGCGACGTGCTTGAGGGTGACGGTCACGCCCGGCATGACCGCCTGAGACGCGTCCTTGATTGTTCCAGTCAGGCTGGCCCGGTCGACCTGCGCGATCGCCGGAGTGCTGACGGCGATGAACGAGGTTGCCAGCGCGGCAGCCATCCACGAGCGAGTGCTCATTCGTTTCTCCCGTTGAAGAGCTTATTGAGATGGCCGGGACGGGCGTTTCCCACGCCTGCCCGCACGCCGTTACCGTATGTCCGCATCGAGCGGAAGTCAAGCCTGACCGGCCCGTATTTCGGGCAGTACAATGCGGGGCAACTTCTCTGTAAACAATCGACTCGGCGGGGGGCACGTGGCAGCAGCAGTTCGACTGACGATGGCGCAGGCGCTGGTGCGGTTCCTGGCGAACCAGCACAGCGAGCGAGACGGCCGGCGCCAGCCATTTTTGGGCGGCGTGTTCGGCATCTTCGGGCACGGGAACGTCGCCGGCGTTGCGCAGGCGCTCGATCAGTCGCGGGATGCGCTCCGGTACTACCAGTGCCGGAACGAGCAGGCGATGGTGCACACGGCCGCGGCGTACGCGAAGATGCACAACCGTCTGCGGACGCTGGCCTGCACGACTCAATCGGTCCGGGCGCGACCAACATGGTGACCGGCGCCGCCGGGGCGACGATCAATCGCCTGCCCGTGCTGCTGCTGCCCGGGGACATCTTCGGCAGCCGCCTGCCCGCCCCGGTCCTGCAGCAACTCGAGAGCCCTTACAGCCAGGACGTCTCGGTCAACGACTGCTTCAAGCCGATCTCGCGATACTGGGATCGGATCTATCGGCCGGAACAGCTGCTGTCGGCGCTTCCCGAAGCCATGCGGGTCCTGACTTCACCCGCCGAAACCGGCGCGGTCACGCTGGCGCTGCCGCAGGACGTCCAGGCCGAAGCGGCAGACTGCCCGGTCGGGTTCTTCGAGCCGCGGGTGTGGACGGTTCCGCGGGTTCGCGGCGATGCCGAGTCGCTGCGCCGGGCGGCGGCAGCCGTCCGCGCGAGTCGACGGCCCGTGATCATCGCCGGAGGCGGCGTGCTCTACAGCGAGGCGTCCTGCGCGCTGCGCGAGTTTGCGCAACGACACGGGATCCCGGTCGCCGAAACGCAGGCCGGCAAAGGGTCGATGGACTGGGAGGGTCCGATGGCTGTCGGGGCGGCAGGTGTCACCGGCACGTCGGCGGCGGCCGCACTCTGCCGGGACGCGGACCTGGTGATTTCCGTTGGCTGCCGGCTGTCGGATTTCACCACCGGCTCCAAGACCGCCTTTCAGCATGCGGACGTGCGCTTCATCGCCATCAACGTCGTTGAGATGGACGCCTTCAAGCAGGGCGCCGTGCCTGTCCTCGCGGATGCGCGCGCCGCCCTCGAGGAGCTCGGTGGGTTGCTCGCGGATTTCTCGACGGCGGACGATTACCGAGCCCGCGTACACGCACTGCGAACCGATTGGATGACAGAGGCGGAGCGTCTCACCGCGGCTACAGGTGCGGCGCCGATGGCACAAGCCGAGGTCATCGCCGCGGTGAATCGCGCGGCGGGACGCCGGGATGTCGTGGTCTGCGCGGCCGGGAGCATGCCGGGCGATCTGCACAAACTGTGGCGCACCACCGATCCCAAGGGGTATCACGTCGAATACGGCTACTCGTGCATGGGGTACGAGATCGCCGGCGGGCTCGGCGTCAAGATGGCCGCACCGGATCGCACGGTGTACGTTATGGTCGGTGATGGGTCGTACCTGATGATGGCCCAGGAGATCGTCACCTCCGTGCAGGAAGGCTACCCGCTGATCATCGTGCTGGTCGACAGCGGCGGCTTCGCGAGCATTGGTGCGCTGTCGAGATCGGTCGGCTCGGGGGGATTCGGCACCGACTACCGCGCGCGCAATCCAGCCACCGGCGCCCTCGACGGTGACCTGCTTCCGGTGGACCTCGCGATCAACGCCGAATCGCTCGGCGCCCGGCTGTTCAGGGCGCACGATCTCGCGTCACTCGAGCAGGCACTCACGGCCGCCCGTGCTGCGGACCGCACTGCTGTCGTCCACGTGCCGGTCGACCCGGCCCTGCGCGTTCCGGGCCACGGCTGCTGGTGGGACGTCCCCGTCGCCGAAGTCTCGGAACAACCGGCCGTTGGCGAGGCCCGCGAACGATACGATGATGGCCGCAAGCTGCAGCGCTACTTTCCTTAGCTGGAAGCTGGAAGCTGGAAGCTGAGAGCTGAGAGCTGTCAGCTGCCCGACATATACTTCCCCTCGTGTTCTCCAGCCCTGAGGCGCCGTTCCCCTGCGATGTGATCGGCATTGGCGCGAACTCGGTTGACTTCGTCAATCGCCTTCCCGCCTACCCGGAACCGCAGGGGCCATTCGCCAAGATGCGGATCCGCGAGCAGGCCGTGTGTTGCGGTGGTCAGACCGCCACGGCGCTGGCGGCGTGCGCGAAGCTGGGGCTGCGGACCCGGTATATCGGTGCCACCGGCACGGATGGGAATGGGAAACGCATCCGCGAAGAGCTCGCGCGGCGCGATATCGACGCGTCAGAGGCGGTCGTGCGCGATGTACCCAACCAGTTCGCCGTCATCCTGGTGGATGAGCAGAGCGGTGAACGGATCGTGCTCTGGGACCGCGACGACCGTCTGCGGCTGCGTCCTCGGGAGATCGTTCCGGAAGCCATCAACGCCGCACGGCTCGTGCACGTCGATGATGTCGATCAGCCGGCGGCGATCCTCGCCGCGCGGCTGGCGCGGGACGCCGGCCTCCCGGTCACCAGCGATATCGATCGCATCACCGACCTGACAGACGAGCTGATTGCGGCCGTCACCATCCCGATTTTCGCCGAGCACGTTCCCCCGGCGCTGACCGGGATCACCGACATGGAAGCGTCGATGCGCCGCATGCGCGAGAGCCATGAGGGGCTCATCATCGTGACCTGCGGCTCCAAGGGGGCGGTGGCGCTCGACGGGAATCGGTTTTTCCGTTCGCCCGGGTTCGCCGTCGCGGCGGTCGACACGACCGGCGCCGGTGACGTCTTCCGCGGCGGGCTGATATTCGCCCTGCTGCGCGGCTGGGACACCCACGAGTCCCTGCGGTTCGCGAACGCCGCCGCCGCAATCAGCTGCACCCGCCTCGGCGCGATGGAAGGGGCTCCCTCGCTCGTCGAGGTGGAACAGCTCATTGCCACTTCGAGTGCGGGATAACGGGATCAGGTTCCAGTGGGTTCCAAAGGTTCCAGGGGTCCAGTTGGTTCTGGAGTTCCAAGCCCGGCTCGATCCGAACCCAGAACCAACTGGAACCCCCTGGAACACTTTGGAACCTTGATTTACTCCTGTCCTAATGCCACGAGAGGATCGACCGCCATCGCACGGCGGGCCGGGACGTAGCAAGCGAGGGCGGCCACGGCGAGCAGGATTGCGGCGGTGACTGCGTAGCTGGCCGGGTCGAACGGGGTGACCCCGAACAACATGGAGGCGACGAGGCTGGCCAGCGCGAGCGCGGCGATGATGCCGATCACGACCCCGAGCCCCGCCAGTTTCATGCCGCCGCCCACGACCATGCGAAGCACGTCACCGGGTTGTGCGCCGATGGCCATCCGCAGACCGATCCTGGTTGTGCGGCTTCGGATAGGAGGTGGCGGGCAGCGCGACTCGGAAGGCGAGGACCTGCTCCGGTCGGAATCCGGGATCGATGCTGGTGATCTTAGCGAAGCTGCGCAGCAGGAGCGTGGCGCCCACGAGCAGCACGATCGACAGTGCCACCTCGACGACGAGAAGCGTGCTCCGCAACCAGCGGCCGCCGGTGCTGGCCGAGGAGCGTCCGCCCTCCTTGAGCAGGGCGCCCAGCGTCGCGCGCGACGCCTGCCACGCGGGGGCAAGACCGAAGAGGATCCCGGTGGCGATCGAAACCGCGAACGCGAACGCCAGCACCGTTCGATCGAGCGTGACGTCGGCGAGGCGGGGGATGCTCCCGGCTATATGTAGGGACGCGCAGTATGACGGATTCTGGAGCTGTGTGGTTCACGCGCCCGGCGGGACTCCCACGAAGCTCCCGAAGATCACCAGGAGAATGCACCTCCCACCCGACAGGACCGTGCGGCTGGCGGTAGCGGGCGGGTCTCGGCTCCCGGTGCTCATCGGCCAATCGCGCGAAGCGCGGTCGCGGCGGGTGTGTTCGTCTTCGTAGGCTCGGGGATCTTGGTGAACGATATTTTTCCGGCTCAGCGC
>JACDBQ010000247.1 GCA_013694845.1 Acidobacteriota bacterium | reverse complement strand
GACCGCCTCCGATTACGCCACGCAGTATGGGCACACGCACCTGCTGGCCGCGTTACGACACGCTGCCCCTGGCCCACTCGGCGGCAGGTGACCACTTCCTTCAGAACGCGCACGCCGTTCGTTGGTCACGTGTTGCGGTCCTTCGGGCGATTCGGAACAAATGGGCTGGGTGTCAGGGACGCTCTTTGGAACTGGCTGCTCACGGCGGCGTGACGGTTGTCATCATCCAAGTGCCCGCCGGTGAAGAGGTTGGCGTTCGATCGGCTCGGTGCGGACGCGCCTGCTGTCCGAAATACGTAGACAGATTTCGGACAGGAATCTCTTATACGACCAGCCGTGCCTGACCCCGCGTCCGTGCGCGCGACTTGACGACAATGTCCACGTCGCCGCGACGACACCTTCGGCTGATCGATCTGCAACTTCAGCGGCGGCCGCCTGGGTCAATGGAGCACCCAGTCCGCTTGAACCTACCGCACCGGGCGCTCCGGTCATGTCATTAATCGCGTCCACTGCGCAGTGTCGGTGTACTGCTGGAACATCACTGCCTTGTCGCCGTGAAACCGGTACACGTGGCAGAACGGGGAGTCGAGCGGCGCGCCGCCGTTTTTCATGGTGCCGCCATAGCGACCGAGCACCACGACGTGGTCGCCGCCGTCAATGAACGTGCTGGGCACAGCAGTGAAGTTATCGATCGCTGCCAGCAGCCGCGCGAAGACACCATCGCCCACGGCCTGTGGACCAACGTAGGGATTGCGATCCGCAGCGGATTGCCCTCCGCTTGGTTCCAGTTGATGGCTGAATCCATGGCCGCAAACAGCACGGAAGGATCATTTCGGCCGAACGCCGCGTACGCAGCCTTGATCGTCTCGAGCGCCGACATGGTGCTGCCTCCTGATGATGCGCTCCGCTCACGCATGAGTCGCGTGATGCTAGCACAGGCATTCTTACTGCTCGCAGACAGCCGTCGGCGTGAGGCCGATCGGCCGACGATGTGAGTCTACAGCCGGTCCTCGACGGCTTTGACCTGCGACATCAGTGGCTCGAACCTGCGGTCGCGACGCAGATTGGACAGGAACGGGTCGCAGGCAGACAGAAAAGGGCAATCATTGAAAACACCGGTCAAATTTGTGTGGCTGGGCGTTAGGGACGGAATTCGCAACTGGTTGCTGACGGCGGCATAAGAGCTGACACCGTCAAGTCCACGCTGTGGAACGGGTTGGCGATAGCACCTCTCAGTTCCGACCGAAACTTGTATACACATTTCGGACGCTCGCCGCGCTGGTGAGGGACCGCCGGGCAAGAACATCACTGTCGGCTGCGTGCGCCACGCCATCGTGATCAGTCGTTGGACTAACCCGCTTCGCGGGAGGGTGTAGTTCGGACCTGCCAGCACGCCTGAGCCGCGGCTTCGTCCAATCCATTTTTAGCCCACCGCCGCGGCGATGCACGGCGGCCACAATGTGGCATCGCGCCGACGCGCCGCCGGCTTCAAGAGACTATCGCCCAAAGGCGATAGACTCCGATTTCGACTGAAAGTCGGCCTGCGGCTGAAGCCGCCTGAAGGGGCTCCGGCTGACAGCCGGCTCAAGGCTCGGTCGGTGCTGTGATTTTGAATCCTTCGTCGTCCTGATCCCATGTCTGCGATTCGATGTAGTGCATCACCGTCTTCTCGTCGACCGCGCCTACCGTCGCACAGAAGTACCCCCGCGCCCACAGGTGCTGCCCCCAGTACCGCTTGCGCAGATGACGGAAATCTCGCTGCAGCATCCGCGACGACCGCCCTTTCAGACACTGCACCAGCTTGGCCGGCGCCAGCTGCGGCGGCACCACCACCAGCATGTGCACGTGGTCCGGCGAGACCGTCCCGCGCACGATCTGGACCTCACGCGCCGCGCAGATCTGCCTCAGCAGATCGCGCGCACGCTCCGCGACCTCGCCCCGCAACACCTTGTACCGATACTTCGTGCTCCAGACCACGTGATACTTGCTGTCCCACACCGCGTGCGCGCTCTGGTGATTACTCCCCCACGACAGCCCTCCCTCGGCCCGAGTCGAAGGCTGAAGCTTACCGCTTGAAAGGCGGTGGGATTAAACCAGGCACGTGGGCACTAAATACACATACTCCTTCGCCGGGGCGCCCGGTTCTTCAGTTCGGCGCGGTGCAATCGGAACGCTCTGACGTCGGGCTGGGCAGACAGGCATGGCTTCGCGCTCACCTCGACGGTCCGACCGTCGTGCTGAGCGCCCGACGCGCCATCCATAGCCACGCGTCGCGCTCCAGCGCACGGCCCTTCGTCCAGACGTAGTCCCAGGCCGGAGGCGCATTCTGATTTCTGATAAACCGCGCGAGGCGCCGGTGCACGGTGCCAAGATATTCGGTTCCGAGACTGTCGCGCGCGTCGACGATCCCGCGATTGTAGGCGCGGACCGCGACGTTGAGATCACCGTCGGCTTCCTCGAGCATCAGCGACATCCAGATGGCGACGAACCGAGTGGCCATCCACGGATTGTCGTAGGCTGAATCCGCGAATGCCACGTCCACCCTCCCAACGTCATGCAGCTGTCGGACTCTCTCGCGGGCGTAGTCAGAGGCCCCGCCCAGCCCCAAGTCGCGGCTGCCGTCCCGATTGACGAACAGCGCCCGATGGTCGAACCAGGACTCGGACATAACAATAGCTGAGAGCGTATCGGCCACGAGGCGTGGTGGGAGTTGATACCGTCGACCGACGTCGTAAAAACCGGCCCAATAGGCCACCATTTGGCGATAGGCCAACGTGCGCATCGGCTGGGGCACTAGATCCCAATCTGCGGCAACCATCTCGTCCCATTTGCGTGGGCTCATCAGGAGGTATCGATACCGGGCGAGCATATTGTCGAGGCCCTGTGCCCGCAGCGGCTCTGGAACGGTGTTCCAGTGGGCGAGGTGCATGCGGCGCCAGAGCGTGACGTTAAGACGGATGTCGTCCGCGGTCGTGTGCCAGTCCACCCGGTCGCCTGCAACGGTGAAAACGACCGTCACGGGCGAGGAGTCCACGAAGAGACCGAGCAGATCGATGGCCGCGACGGCAGGGTGACTCGTTTCGAGGCTGTGTCGTAACC
>JACDBQ010000532.1 GCA_013694845.1 Acidobacteriota bacterium | reverse complement strand
GTGGGGACCTGCTCGACATTCTGGAACACCCGAACCCTGACCGTTACGCTGGCCAGCGTATCTTCGTCGTCCGGCGCGAGGACTACGTGTACCTGGTGCCGTTCGTCGAGGACGAGCACACGGTCTTTCTGAAGACGATCATCCCGAGTCGGAAGGCCACGAAGGAGTACCTCGGTGAGGAGTCCGACCATGAAGATTGACGCCGACGAGAAAGCGCTGCTCGAGTCCGTTGAGCGTGGCGAGTGGAAGTCTGCCGGCGGCGGGAAGCGCGAGCGAACGCGCTACACCCGTTACGCGAAGGCCACGTTCCGCAAGGACCGGCGGCTGAACATCCGGCTGTCGAGCAAAGACCTGGAGGCGATCCAGAAGCGGGCGCTGGCGGAAGGCTTGCCTTATCAGACGCTGATCGCGAGCCTGCTGCACAAGTACGCGTCCGGTCGCCTCAAAGAGGTCTGAAGAGTGGCGGTCGCGGTTTGCTAAACGTCGATCAGCCTCTCGGCTACCTCATTTTCTCGTAAATCCTTCCCTCTCCAAGAGATCGGTTAGGAGCACGATTTCGCTGCCGTTGAGCACATCCTGGCGAAAAAAGGCCCCGTCCATGCGAAAGCGGACGGTCGCGCCGCGGGGCAACACCGTACCCAACTGGGTCCACAGATCCCGCAAGACGGGCATCCCGGCCTTGCCGTCGTGGACGTTGCCGGACCGATTCTTCACGCGCAGCACGTTAGTCGTCTCGGCCAGGTGCGCCATGATCGGGTAATAACTCGGGACCTTCCGGTGATGCGGATTGAAGCCGCGAAAGGCCCGTTCGACCTGCAGCCCGGTCGAGACCACGACGCCATCGACATCGATCGTCCACGTCCGCATCCCGAGCGTCGTCAACACGCGCGCGATGACCGCGGTGTTGATCTGTTGCAGGCACGCGACGGTCTGCAGGGTGAATCCCTGCAGCCAGCGGCTCGCCGTCCGCGCCGTGGGCACCACCTGCACTTCGCAGAACCGACGGAACAGCGGGTCATCCTGCACGAAGGCCAGGTGCCGCAGCCGTCGCCCGCCGACGACCAGCGCCCCAATCAGCAGACGGACCATCGCCACCGCTCCGAAGTCGCCCCACGCCGGCGTCCCGCCGAAGGCGTCGCGGACCACCGCATGAAGCCTGTGGCGCGCAAGTCGCGACCGAACAACTCAAGCCCGGCATACGAGGTGAGCGCGACGTCCGTGAATTCCAGTTGCAGATCTCCATTGACTCGCGCGCGCAAATCGGTTCTGCTTCGTCTCACGTCCCGTGGCCTTTCGTTGATGGTCTGAAGGGTTGGGTGGCACCTCTCTTCAACCACAACGGAAGGCCTTTTTCAATTTCAAACTGTCGACACCGCCTGAGTTTTTGTCACATCAGGGTTAGTACAATGACCTCAAAAGTGATCACTTCGGCGCGTCACACGACTCAGCCTAACGAATCGCTCGATCTGACAAAGTAGGACTAGGACCTTCTCGACGGCGCGGTCGTCGCGAATCCCGGCCGCTGTCCCGCTTCCGGAGCGGCTCTGGCGACGGGTCGGAATCTTTCACTCGAACGGTGTGCCCTCGCACGACCGAGGCGACGAAGACGCCGCCGACGTCATCGCCGTTGATTGAGGACGCGCTGCACCGCTTCGTCGTGCGAACACGCATTGACTCGATAACGCAGGTATTCCTGAATCCACACGATGTCGCCTTCGAGGTCCACGAAAGAGGAACTCGCGCCACGGCGTGGCGACCCGGCGCAACCCGGTCATTCGCGCGTTCTACGGGCGCCTCGTGACGGCCGGCAAGCCGAAGAAAGTCGCGCTCATCGCCTGCATGCGCAAGCTGCTCACGATCCTCAACGCCATGATGCGGACGAACACCACGTGGCTGCAGAGCGCGGAGGTGCCCGCTTGACTTTCAAGACAGTTGCTATCGTCACGCAGCTCCCTGAGGATCTCATCGCGATTGACGAGAGCAATATCTAGTCGCTCCGATGGGCGCGAGTTCCAAGCGACTGACTTCCCGCTATCCCTTCCGCCGCCTCCGCACGGTGTCCCCGGTCAGGCTTGGTCGTGACGCTGCTGCAGCGCCGGCGGAGTAGCGACCGCGGGAAGCCCAACGAGCAGCATCGACGAAGGCTCCGGTATCGGATCCACGTCACCGACGGGCTGGAGCGCCCCCCGAATCTCTCCACCAGGAAACTGCATTGTGTGCAGGTTGATGGGTCGTCCACAGCGCGGGGAGATCCGGGGGTGTTGCGAACCGCTTCCCAAACGCTACCAAATCGCCGTGTGATGTGGCCAAGCCGCGATTACAGCTCGCGCTGGACGCACCGACGAAAATGGCAGGCCGCCGTTTACGTGGTCCGCAGCCGGAAGCGGCAGCAGACCATTGCTGTCTACTGCTTCCACCCACTCTGGATCTCACGAGCTTCTGTGTTCAAGCCGTGAGAGAGTTATCGGTGGGTATTTCGCCTCGCCTACGACGGCCCGTTCGGGCCAGGAGAGCGGCGATACCGGCGCCGACCAATCCCAGGGTCCCTGGTTCGGGCACCGCCGACGCGTCGGCTTCGAAGGAGAAGGTGTAGGCGAGGTCGATGTCCTGACCGAACACTGGATTTCGTGTCACGCCAAGGCGGCCGACAGTGAGATTGATGCGCGAGACCTGGTAGCCGACCAGATCGGGCCCGTAACCAGGGGGAAGAAGACCCGCAAAGAATTCGGACTCGCGAACCTGTTGATGCCGGCCAGTGCCGCCGGGATCGACGAGGATGGTCAGCCTCATCAAATCGTCCTCACCGTTTGTAAGAATCGAGGCAAGGGTCAGGAAATTGGGGTCTGAGACGGCATCCACAGAGTATGTCGAGCCTACCTGTGCGGTGGTCAGACGATGCTCCCAGAACAGCGGGAGCCATTCAGGGAAAACTGGACCCAGAGATCCAAAAATTCCGATTCGCAGATCGTTGAAGGAGCCATACCGAGGATGCACGAACCCGGTATATTCAAATGGTTTCGAGATTGAAATCGGTTCGGCATTGACTGGCGAGCCGAACGCGAACAGAAGGAGCCCCAGCGTTAACGCCGTCACCGGCTGCGAAGTTCTCGACATAAGCTCTCCCGGGAGAGGTAGTCGCTCGGATGGGCAAGTTCCAAGCGACTGCCTTCCTACTATTGCCTCCGGCGCCCTATTGCTTCCGGCGCCTCGGCTCGGTGCCACCGGTCACCCGCGGTCGTGACGCTGCTGCCAGCGCCGGCGGAGTAGCGCGACCGCGGGAAGCCCAACGAGCAGCATCGACGAAGGCTCCGGTATCGGATCCACGTCACCGACGGGCTGGAGCGCCCCCCGAATCTCTCCACCAGGAAACTGCATTGTGTGCAGGTTGATGTACGACCGGCCATTCAGAATATTGTTCAGCTGAGCGGCCAGGGTTGTGCCGTTGCCTTCTGGTGCGTCCCATTTACCCAGAATCACACCACCGACGCCCGAAGTGAACGGCAGCACAACCTGGTCGTTCGGGTTGTTGTCGTTGAACGGCGCGCCGAAGAACCCCCACACGATCCCGGCATTGGTAGTTGGTGTCACGGTCGCGGAGGCGTGAATGTGTCCCCCCACGAGGTTGTCGAATGGATCGATGGTTTGCGAGCCGGTGAAGTCAATGTTTCGGATCGTGGCAACCATGCTCAGCGACGTCATCGCGTCATTCAGCAGGAAAAACGCGGTGCCGAACGACACCGGTCTCGGCGCACCTGTGCTCGTGCTGGGAACGACCGGCGGGTTCTCCTGTCCATTGGTGAGGTTCGCAAGGAAGATAGTGTCGGCCCTCGCGACGCCACTGCCGAGCAACAGGACGAATGACACCAACGACGCGCAGTACGGTAAGCGCATACCCCACTCCCTCACTGATGACAGGCGATCGGATCGCCAACATCTTGACGCCAGTCGATCGTCCAGGCGTGCAAGTCTCACTCGGCCGATTCGTACAGCCACTCGACACTTACGTCGATCGCCTGGATGGTTCGCTCCAGGAGATCGGTAGCATAACTCTTCCCTCGGTCGATCGTGCAACTTCGTGTCGTGCAAGCACAGCATTGAATCCCGGGCCAGTCAGGGCGGAGTGCCTTCAGCGACTGTCGAGGTAAGGCTCTTTATCCTGAGAGAGCGCATCAGCGATCCTGCCGGCGGCAATCGTCGTCGCTCGATGCGCGGATCTCGAAGATGTCACGCACCAGCAACGCCGGTCCCCCGGGCCCCAACAGGCGATCATCGGTTCCCGAAGCACGCCACCGCACGAAGGTGCGTTGGCCGGTCCTCAGCAGGCCCGCATTCCTGGCATTCCGGGCCTGCGCGACCGAGGCGTCTACATAGGTCACCCACCATCGCGACGTGCCGCCTGCCGAGCTGCAGGGTGTAAACCACGTTCCGGTCGGGCCGTCTGTCACATGCCCGGAGACCGCCTCCACCGGCAGTGGCGGAACCTCCGCCTGCCGCACTGCACATGCTCCAGCCAAGAGGACCGCCGCCAACGACAGCTTCGAATGACGATTCACCGCGTGTCCCTCGCGGAAGAAGATACCCTGCAGTCCGACGAGACGAATAGACGATTGTAACTGCCGGTCAACATCGGAAGGAACTGTTCTACCAGTCCGGACCGGCACCAGTCGGCCGGCGGAGATTTCAGTCGCCGGTGCGATGCCCGGACATCCTTTGGGTCTTTCTCGCGGCCTTGATGCGGGTGCCCCCTGCAGGCGCGGCGCCGGGGTGATGCTCCACCGGCGGTTCGAGGGCCGCACGGTCAAAAATTAGGCAGGCGGTGCAGCTTGACTCCCAGCCACAACCGGTCACGAGTCGCGCGCGTCTGCGTCAGTGCACGGGCACCGGCTCCAGTGATCGCGAAGACGCGTCGTGACGAGGCGTCAGTGCCGGGGATCCTCGACGAGCTCACAAGCCCCTTGGCCTCGAGGCGGTCCAGAGTGGCGTAGACGGACCCGATCGTCACGTCCCCCGGTGACGGTCTCGAGCTCACGCCGAACGTTCATCCCGTCCGCTTCCTCGCCTGTGCGGACGACCGCCAGCATCACCTGCTCTTCCAATGAGCCGAGCAGGACACCCTGGAGCTCGGATCCCACCTTCATACGCCGTTCCTTGTCACTGCCGCAGGACACGCGCCGGGTCGGTCAGGCTCGCACGTCGGGCGGGGACGAAGGCGGCCAGCATGCCGACCACCAACAGCAGGCCGACGGCGCCGGTCAGCGCGAGCGGGTCTGTCGCCTCGATGCCATACAGCAGCGACGACAGGACCTTTGTCACGCCGAGCGCGGCGATGATTCCGAGGGTGCTGCCGATCGCCACCAGCCCGACGCCTCGCCCGACGACCTGCCGGACGACGCGTCCTGGCTGCTGGCCGAGAGCGATCCGGATGCCGTAGTCGCGTGACCGGCGCGTCACGTAGTGAGAAATGACCCCGTAAACGCCAACGGCGCCCAGCCGGAGGTCTATCCGGGCTGGCAGATGAGCCTCCATGGCCAGCTTGACAGGGGTGTGGCTGGTTTTATAATCGTCCGTCTTCGGGGGCGGAACGCCAATTCGCCAGCGCTAATCGGCGCCGTGCCTTGGGCTCGGATCTGAGAACGGGGCTTATGTTGCCTCGAGACTGCGCTAATGCTTCCTTGTCTTGTGGTTGGACGGCATCGCGGGCACGGTCGTTCGGCTCCAGTCGCTGGGGCCGCGCCTCATCGTCCTGGAGGCGACGGGGGGGTACGAGCGGGCGGTGGTGGCGGCGCTGGCGGCGGCGGGCCTGCCGATCGTGGTCGCGACCCCCCGGCAGGTGCGCGACTTCGCGAAGGCCACCGGCCAACTCGCCAAGACCGATGCGTGGGATGCCGACGGCTTGGCGCTGTTCGCCGAGCGAGTCCGTCCCACGCC
>JACDBQ010000229.1 GCA_013694845.1 Acidobacteriota bacterium | reverse complement strand
GCACATCGCCGTGCATCGTACAAATGTAGGAAACCGGGGCCTGCTCGCGCGGGCCGGCGCCAAGCGGCGAGGTGGGCTGACTGACCAGAAGGGTCACCGCCAGCAGTCGCGACATGGTAGACCATCGGACGCGCATCTCTGTTCAGATCCTACCTAGGCTGTTGGCGGAACTCGGCATAGCGTACACAAGTCCGTGAGGGCGCGTGAGCAAAGCGACCGCCATCGTCCAGGCCGTCGCCCGCGCTCTCGCGGCGGCGTAAGTGACAACTGGGAACGAGTTCTGAGCCACGTGGTTTCGCCCCGCCAGCCGCCGTTGTCTCTGTTGTCGCGGTTCGGGAGACTTCTGTCCTCCGCTGGGTGCATTTTCGTCGCCGTGACTTGGGTTCGGATCGGGTTCGATACCCATGTTGTGAACCCGCAGACTTAATGCTTCAGACGGGCTATAAAAGTCCACGGAGCTGCCGACATTCGGCGAGTGCGGCGCTCTAAGCGCCCGTGATCAGTTACTGTAAGTGCTGCCAAGGCAGCGTTTACTGAAATCGATGCCGCCACACGCCGGCGGACGGATCCTTGCTGGCGCTATTTCCTTCGTCATTCATGTCGACCGTCTTTTCCGCACCCCGCACGGCCTTACCCGTGCCGGCTTCGGGCGCAGCACAAGCCATCCCCCGCGTGCCGAAGTCCACTTACGGTCAGATTCTGAAATCCACCGCGTTGATCGGCGGATCTTCCGTCATCAACATCGTCTTTGCCATCGTTCGCACGAAGGCGATGGCGCTGTTTCTTGGGGCCGCTGGCGTTGGCCTGATGGGCCTCTACGGTTCTGTCGCCGACCTGACTCAGAGCCTTGCCGGTCTCGGCCTTCAAAACAGCGGCGTGCGGCAGATCGCTGAGGCGGTGGGCTCCGGCGAGGCGGCGCGCATTGCCCGCACGGCCACAGTTCTCAAACGCGTCTCCATCTTTCTCGGGCTGACTGGCGGCGTCCTGCTCGTCGCGTTTGCCGGCCCCGTGTCGCAGGTGACATTCGGCAGTCGCGAGCAGACCACCGGGGTTGCGTTCCTCTCGCTCGCCGTGCTGCTTCGCTCCATTTCCGCCGGCCAGGGCGCGTTGATCCAGGGAATGCGCCGTATCCGCGACCTCGCGTCGATGAGCGTCCTCGCGGGGTTCTTCGGGACGGTGATCAGCATCCCTCTCGTCTTCCTGTTCCGGGAGAAGGGGATCGTTCCCTCCCTCGTGGCGGTTGCCGTGTGTGCGGTGCTGACCTCGTGGTGGTACAGTCGGAAGGTCAACGTCGAGACGGTCTCGATGCCGATCGCACAGGTCGGGCGTGAAGCCGCCGCACTCCTGAAACTCGGAGTGGCATTCATGGCGAGCGGGTTTTTGACCCTCGGCGCTGCGCACGCCATCCGAATCATCGTGCTTCGCTATGCAGGATTCGAAGCGGCCGGGCTGTATCAGGCCGCATGGGCGCTGGGCGGTCTCTATGTCGGCATCATCCTGCAGGCGATGGGGGCCGACTTCTACCCGCGATTGACCGCCGTCTCGAAAGACAACGTGGAGTGCAACCGTTTGGTCAACGAGCAGGCGCAGATCAGCCTGCTGCTGGCCGGCCCGGGCGTGATGGCGACGCTTACCTTCGCACCGCTTGTCGTAGCGGTGTTCTACTCCGACCGGTTCAGCGGGGCGGTCGATCTCCTGCGCTGGATTTGTCTTGGGATGACGCTGCGCGTAGTCGCATTTCCCCTGGGCTACGTCGTACTGGCGAAGGGCGCGCAGCAGATCTTCTTGATCACGGAGATCGCCGCCACGCTGGTTCACGTCGGTCTGGCCTGGCTGCTAGTGGCCCACATCGGTACGAACGGCGCCGGCGCGGCGTTCTTCGGTTTGTATCTGTGGCACGCGTTCTTTATTTACGCGATCGTTCGCCGCCTCAGCGGCTTTCGATGGACGCGCAGAACCGTCGTCTCGGGCTGGTGTTTCTCCCTGCGGCCGCCCTGGTGTTCGTCGGGTTTTATCTGCTTCCGTTCTGGCTGGCCACGGGTCTCGGGATGGTGGCCGTGCTCTTCACGGGCATCCACGCCATCCGCACACTCGTGACGCTTCTGGCGCCCGGATCGCTCCCCGCCCCGATCCGGTCGGCGCTCGCGCGGTTCGGCTTTACTGGCCCCGTAGGAACGGGTCCGATGCCGCTCGACTGATGCGGCTCGCGCCCGACAGCCCGGTTCGCTGCCGGATTTCCGTGCGCCCTCGGACGCTGGCGCTCGCGACTTTTCTGCTCATCTGCGTCGCGCTGCTCGTGCCGTGGTCTCGTACTCAGTTCCTTCTCGGCGTGGGGGCGGCTCTCGTCGCGCAGGACACGCTCGCGCATGCTGACGTCATTGTCATCGGCCCCGACGTGGGTGAAGCCGGCGTCCTGGAGGCGGCGGATCTCGTCGCTGTGGGCATGGGGTCGCACGTCGCAGTTCTAGGCGTGCCCACCACGATGGTCTCTCTGGAATTCCGCCGCCGTGGATTGCCGTACACAGACGCGTCCACACAGTTGGTGGCCCTGCTTCACGTGCTCGGCGTGCCGAACGCGGAAGTTCTCGGACCGTCAGCGAACGGGACCGAGGAAGGGGCAGCGCGTCTGGCGGAATGGTCCGTCCGGCAGAACGTACGATCGATAATCGTCGTCACGGGACCGGACCACTCGCGACGGTTCCGGCGCGTCCTGCGACGCAGCCTCGCGGGATCCGGTACGCGAGTCATGGTGACCGTGTCCCGCTACTCAGCCTTCACCTCCGCCCGCTGGTGGCACCAGCGCGGAACCTTGAGAACCGGTCTGATCGAGCTGCAGAAGCTGCTGCTCGATGTGCTCAGACATCCTCTCGGCTGATGGAAGCCTCTGGACCGGAGCGTCAATCGTCCCACCGGTGCTGCTGCCCGCGTGCAGACTTTAGTCGGTCCTGGATCAGACTTGTGCGGTCCAGTGGACGCCCTCGGTTTGCGCCAGAGATGTCGGTGTATGCAGCTAACTTACATGGATCATTGCCGCGGGTGTGCTGTGGCTGCGGCCTTGCTCAAAGCGGTCGCGGCAGAACTCAATCTCACATAAGGATGAGGACCTAATGATCGCGTCGAGCGTCACCCTGGAAGATGGCGTGGTTATCCACCATCCGGACCTGGTCAATCTCTATGGTTGCCGCATCGGTTCGGGATCGCGTGTCGGAACGTTCGTCGAAATACAGCGCGGTGCCGTCATCGGGCGCGACTGCAAGGTCTCCAGTCACACCTTCATCTGTGAGGGCGTCACCGTTCAGGATGGTGTCTTCATCGGCCATGGAG
>JACDBQ010000227.1 GCA_013694845.1 Acidobacteriota bacterium | reverse complement strand
GAGTACGCCAGCCTGGATTGGACCGAGCGCATCGCCGACGTCGTAGATCGTTCCGAACACGCCGTGCGCGGCTCCGTATCGCGCGCACCGTGTCATGTCGGTGATGTACGCTCTCGTTGCCGCCGTCGCCGTCGCCACGCCGGCAGCGTACACGAGGACCGCTGTGACGACTGCCGACGCAGTGGCGGCGATCGAAATCAACCATACCGCCGCACTGCAGACCACCAGACCCGTCACGATAACCCACCGCCGTCCCGCCCGGTCCGCACGAAACCAATGGCGGGCCGCACCGCGAGTGTCGTCAGCGTCTGCAGGCCGAACAGCCATCCCAACTGCGGCACGCTCAACCCAAGCACCTCGCGCCCGTAGAGGGGGAGGAAGGCGTTGAGCGAGCCGTTCAACACGAACTGCGCGGCCTGTGCGGCGCTCGTGACCAGCACCAGACGATCGCACCCAACCTCGACGATGCCGCGTCTGAATTCCTGCCATGGCTCTCGATGCGACACCGCCTCAGACGTGCCCCGCCAGCCCCCCACAATCATCGGCACGCCGAGACCAATCAGGCCCGCGGCGGCGAACGCCAGATCGAACCGGCCAGCGGCGACCAGGTAGCCCGCCAGTACCGGCCCCACCGCCTGCCCTGCGCCCTGCGCCGTGGAGTACGTGCTGAGCCAGGTGCCACGCTTCCCCGCGGTGCAATGTCGGAGACACTCGCGGATGCCACCGGCCCGAAGATGGCCGTCGCACTCCCGTGGGCAAACCGCAGCAGAATGACCACGAGCAACGTGGACGCGGCTAGGTACGTGAACGGCAAGGTCGCGAAGACGAGTGCCCCTGCGAGAAGCAGGCTACGCCGGCCGACAATGTCAGATAGCGCGCCGGCGGGTAGCTTCACGACAACGCCTGTGAGCGTAGAGGCTCCCATGACAAGCCCGATGACAGACGGGCCGGCGCCGAGCTCACGCGCGAACAGAGGGAGGAGCGGTGTCCGGCAGATCGCGTAACTGCAGTACGCCACAAACCCCGCGGCGCACAGGCGGATGAGTGCGTGCCGAGCAGCGGCGCCGTCCTCGGCGACTGGCTTCGATTCCGTGATCTCCGAATGCCCGGTAGCGAGTGGTGGCAGGCCCATGCCAAGACTTCGGAACTACTGCGGGCATCGACGCCGTACAGACTTGCCGCTGTTGGACATTGGCCGTCTTCGAGGCCGCGCCACGGTGATCATCTGACTTGACTCGACGCGTCACCCAAACGATCGATGTCCTCGCGCGTCGAGTAGACGTAGGCCGACGCACGAGCCGCCTCGGTCACACCGAATCGCTTCAACAACGGTAACGCCGCCATGTCGCCAGCCCGAATGGCGACGCCACGTTGATCGAGTGCGCGGGCGATCGTCGCCGGTGATTGCCCTTCGATCACGAACGTGAAGACCGGGACGCGATGCTCGGCCCGCTGGCGGCCGATGATGCGCAGTCCGGGGATTGCGCGCAGGCGAGCCAGCCCATGTCGGGCCAACTCTTGATCATGCTTCCACAGCGCATCCTGCCTGCCGCCGCCAGGAACCCGACCGCTGCCGCCAAGCCGACCGGTCCCGCGACGTCGGGGGTGCCGGCCTGGAACTTCAAGGCGCCATGCTCGAGGGTCTCGCGTTCGAAGTCGACTTCGTGCGCCATGTTGCTGCCCACGTGGTACGGCGGCATCGCCTCGAGCAGTGCTTGGCGGCCCCACACGACGCCCGTGCCCATCGGCCCGAGCATCTTGTGGCCCGAAAATACATAGAAATCGCAGTCGAGATTCTGGACATCGATCGTGATGTGCGGCGCCGCCTGCGCACCATCGATCACCACACGGGCGCCGGCCTGGCGTGCCAGGGAGCACATCTCTTTGGCGGGATTGACTAACCCCAGGACGTTCGAGACGTGGCTGAATGCGACCACCCGAGTGCGCTGTGACAGCATCGTCTTGAACTGATCGAGCCTGAGCTGCCCATCGTTATCGACATCCACGATTCGTAATTTGGTCCCGGCCTGCCGTGCCGCCCTCGTCCAGGGCATGAGGCTGGAATTGTGCTCGGCGACTGTACGACGACCTCGTCGCCGGCGCGAAGGTTCGCGGCGCCCCATGTGCTGGCGACGAGGTTCATACCTTCGGGGGTCCCTCGCACGAAGATGACTTCGTTAGTACTAGTCGCGTTGATGAACTTGGCCACCGTCTGACGCGCCGCGCTCAGACGGGGCAGCCCGCGCTGCGAGTGTGTGGACCGGTGACGGGTTGGCGTTGTCCGTCGAGTAGAAGCTCGTCACGGCATCGATCACGCTCTGCGGGCGTAGCGTGGTGGCGGCACTGTCGAGATAGGTCAGCTGATGACCGTGCGTCAGTTGACGCAGGGCTGGAAACGTCGACGGCCACCACGGTGATTGCTCTGCACCGATGCCTCGCGTCGCAACGGCACGGTGTGGATAAGCCGCTCCGGCCGCGCACGTCGATAGGAACTGCCGGCGATCTAGTCTCATCAGAATCTCCTCTCGTGGCCCAGCGGAATCATGTCTAATGTAACCATTGTTACAACATAAAATAAAAACGGTTACATTCGTAGGCGGCTGGCCCGTCTCGATTACGGGGTCTGCCCCTCGGTGATGGGCGTGGGAGCATCGGGGACATCGATCGCGTTCTATACTGGAGCAACAGCCGTTACGTATCGATGCCAAGAATCCGTTCCGCTGCCAAGGCGTCGCACCCTCCGCGTCCAACGACGGTCGATAGCCGGCGCCGCTGGCTGATCCTGGTTCACCAGCTGCCTGCGACACCGTCGAATCTGCGTGTTCGGACGTGGCGGCGCTTGCAGGAACTGGGCGCCGTCGCCGTCAAACAGGCCGTCTATGTCTTGCCGGACACTGCTGAGTCGCGCGAGGACTTCGAGTGGTTGAAGGTGGAGATCGAAGGCTCGGGGGGGGAGGCGTTGGTGTTCTCGGCTGACCAGGTGAACGCGTCGGCGGATGCGACATTGGTCGAGGAGTTCCGGCGAGCGCGGCAACTGGCCTATGCCGAGCTGGCGACCGAGCTCCAGCAGGCGCAACGCGTGCGAACCTCCCGCCAGCGGCCGGCCGGGCGCCGCAGTGATCTCTCCCGCTACCGGCAGCGCTTCGCGGCCATCGAGCGCGTGGACTTTTTCAGCAGTGCCGGCCGCGATCGTGTGGTCGCCTTGCTGGCCGATCTGGAAGCGAGATCCCCATCGGCGGTTCCCCAGGTAGAGGGTGCGGAAGGCACGGACAGCCGTCTCTACCACGGTCGGTTCTGGGTGACGCGACCGCGTCCTGGTGTCGACCGCATGGCGTCGGCGTGGTTGATCCGGCGGTTCATCGACCCGGGTGCGCGGTTCGGGTTCGTCACCGACGCCAAGGCGGCGCCGGCCGATGCCGTGCCGTTCGACGTGTTCGGTGCCGGCTTCGGCCACGAGGCCGATCGCTGCACCTTCGAGACGCTTCAGGCGCGGTTCGACATTCACGAACCCGCGGTCGCGCGGCTTGGTGAGATCGTCCATGACCTCGATCTCAAAGACAACCGATTCGGCTCGCCTGAAGCGGCTACGCTCGGCGCCGCTATCGACGGGTTGCAGCTCGCTTGCGCCGACGACGCCATCCTGCTCGAGCAGGGGATGACGCTGTTCGAGGCGCTGTATCGATCGTTTGCACAGGCCACACGGTCACCGAAACCGCGTGCCGTGGCCGGCCGCACGCGGAAGCCGAGTCGCCCGAAGTAAGTCGTCTTCGGCGCGCGCCGTTACTTCTTCATCAGGTCATCGATCAAGGCCTCGATCCGCCGCTTGATGTCAGCGCTGGCGACGCCAAAATCGGCGCTCACGGACGGCACGGCCCGCCAGTCGGTGAGCGTTCCCGTTGAAGGAGAAATGGAACTGGGCAGCGCGATCTCGAACGTAATCACGCGGCTGGCTTGATGCGCGTCTGTTTGACCGACCAGCATCGGTTTCTGCTCGACCAATTCCAGTCCCTCTCGCTC